>CAZKCY010000311.1:0-3728 GCA_964551155.1 uncultured Marinimicrobium sp.
GGCATCTACATGCCCAAGTTCTCCGGCACTATTTACGAAGTCTTGTCGGCCCCGGTCTCGGTGTTTGAAATTGTGATTGGCTATGTGGGCGCGGCGGCGACCAAATCGGTAATATTGGGGCTGATTATCCTGATCACTGCCCGCTTCTTCGTGGATTACAGCATCCTGCATCCCGTCTGGATGCTCGGTTTCCTGGTGCTGACCGCGGTCACCTTCAGCCTGCTCGGCTTCATCATCGGGATATGGGCGGAGAGCTTCGAACAACTGCAGATAATTCCGATGATGATCATAGCTCCACTGGCTTTTTTGGGCGGCACCTTCTACTCCATCCACATGCTGCCGCCGCTGTGGCAAACTGTCACCTTGTTCAACCCGGTGGTCTACTTGGTAAGTGGTTTTCGCTGGAGCTTTTACGGTATGTCGGATGTGAACGTCGGCATCAGCCTGGGCATGATTGTGCTGTTTATGCTGGTATGTTTGGCCCTAATCTGGTGGATCTTCCGTACCGGCTACAAAATTAGAGTGTGAAAAGGTCTAGGGCTGGCTAAGCGCTGCGCTAGTCTATGTAGTATGCTGAACGACTTTCGCAAACGGCGGAAACCTTTAGGAACAAAGCCATGGAGCTGATCGGAAAAACCATAATGTCCGAGTTTTCGGACCTGAACGATTTGGGTGAATTCGTCATAGTTGTGATTCGTTTGCTGCTGGCCGCTATTCTAGGCGGCTTGCTCGGGCTAGAACGGGAACAGCGCGGCAAGGCCGCGGGCATACGCACCCATATGTTGGTTTGCATGGGCGCCGCGCTGTTTATATTGATCCCTGAGCAAGCGGGTATTTCCGAAACCGAGATGAGCCGAGTTATTCAAGGGGTTGTTGCGGGCATAGGCTTTCTGTGCGCCGGCACCATCATTACCGGCAAAGATGACCAAGCCGCTACGGGGCTGACCACGGCGGCCGGCATTTGGTTTACCGCCGCCATAGGAATAGCCGTTGGCCTGGGACGCGAACAGACGGCGGTGCTGTGTACGGTTCTAGCTTGGCTGGTACTTTATGTGGTGCCCTTCTTTTCACGCTCTATTCGCAATAAAGAACAATGAGAGGCTGTTTCATTCACCCATTGAAGTGTCGCAAAGACTAAGCGGGTCACGGCCATTTATTCATTCTAAAAGGCCATCTAAATCGCGAGAGCATGCCGCAATTCGCTAAGTAGCGGATATCTTCTAAAAAAAAGAGCATCGAATTGATATGAAACCTGTATTTTCTGAACCTCAGCATATAACCCTCAGACTCGTTAATTCTCGAGTATCCAATTTCACAATCGCGCTGTTTGCCTGGGTATTCGGTGCGCTGTTGCTCAGCGGCTGCGCCGAAACGCAGGATGAACATCAAATCTCCGAAGACACCAAACCCACCGAAAATCGACCCGCAACCAGCTCCGGCCAGACCGAAACCGATTTATACCGGCAGTGGCATGAGGTGACTTTGAACTTCAAGGGGCCGGATACTTCCGAACAAGACGATTACAACCCGTTCTTGAACTATCGACTGACCGTGACCTTTGCCGCCGATGGGCGGGAATATGCCGTGCGCGGCTACTACGCGGCGGATGGGAATGCAGCCGCCACTGGTGCGGCGGCGGGCGCTATCTGGCAAGTAAAATTCAGGCCGCCAGTGCCGGGGGTATGGCGCTACCAGGCGCGGCTTGAAAAAGGCGACAGTATTGCAGTTGCAGGGGAGCCGGGTGAAAAGGTATCTATCGGCAACGCCGAGGGCGACTTTCGGGTACTGCCAACTGACAAACAGGCGCCTGACTTCCGCGCCAAGGGACGCCTGTCGGTAAAAGACGGTTACTTCTACTTCCCCGCCACGCAAGATTACTGGCTCAAGGGAGGCGCTAACGGCCCTGAGAACTTTCTGGGTTACTATGCTTTTGACGGCACTTACCGTATGGCAACGCAAACCCGCGAGGGAGAGTCCAACGTCGAATCCACCCAGCTACATCGATTTTCTGCGCATGAGCAAGACTGGCAAAGCGGCGATCCAACGCTGCGGGACGGCGAGGGAAAATCGATTTTCGGCGCTATCAATTACTTGGCCAATAAAGGCATGAACGCGCTGTACTTCCTTACTTTAAACATTCATGGCGATGGCCACGATGTCTGGCCCTATACTGACCCACAGGATTTTACCCGCTTTGATGTGAGCAAATTAGCACAGTGGAACCAGCTGTTTGAACACATGCAGAACCAGGGAGTTCTAATGCATGTGGTGACCCAGGAAACGGAAAACGAAAGGTTGCTCGACGGCGGCGATTTAGGGCCAATGCGCAAACTCTACTACTTTGAGCTGATGGCCCGTTTTGGTCATCACCTTGGTTTGGTGTGGAATCTGGGCGAAGAGAATGGCTATGCCGAGTGGTCCCCTCCGGCGCAGAACGACGCTCAACGGAAAGCCATGGTTCGCTTTTTCCAAGACAACGACCCCTATCAACACCCCGTAGTGCTGCATACGCACGCTGAAATAAATACCCGCGAGCCGGTGCTTGAGCCCCTGCTAGGGGTCGAAGGTCTCGATGGAATATCCTTGCAGGCGCATGATCGAGCGGACGCGGCCGAAGTGGTGCGCAAGTGGAAGCGCCGCTCCAAAGAAGCCGGCCATGAGTGGTTGATTACCATGGATGAAATCGGTATGTGGCATACCGGCGCGGATATCGATGCAAATGACCCCGGCCATATCAGCCTACGCGGTGATGTGCTTTGGGGCACCTTGCTATCGGGCGCGGCTGGCGTGGAATGGTATTTCGGCGCCAAGGTCCCTCACAACGATCTGAACTCCGAGGATTGGCGCCAGCGAGATGAGCTCTGGTCGCTGACCAAACACGCACTCGATTTCTTTGAAGCCCACCTCCCCTGGTGGGACATGGAAGCCAGTCCAGATTTGGTGTCAAAGCCGGGGGCCTACAGTTTTGCCGATCCAGGAGAAATCTATGCGCTCTACTTTCCTCACAACACAGAAACTTTCGAGCTGGATTTAAGCGATGTGAATGCCGACTTTAAAGTTCTCTGGTACAACCCGGAAGCGGGTGGCGATTTGCAATCCGGCAGTCTGAACGAGGTACAAGGGGGCACTCCGGTGAGCCTCGGCCAGCCTCCCAACAGAACAAACGCTGACTGGGTCGTGCTACTACGTAAGCTGAAAGAACTCTGAGCAAATGACCAGCGCCTACCCCACTCCACCCCAAAGACTCAAGGACCTGAACAGCTTTGGGCCAAGGAGCGAAGAGATTTTGGCCGAGATCGGTATTCACAGCGTCGAAGATTTTATGGCGATAGACCCCTATGAACTCTATGCTAAGTTAAAGCCTATGAAAGGCATGGGGCTGAATTCCATTTATGCGATCATCGGGGCTCGGGAAAACATCTCCTGGATTGAAGTAAAAAACACCCGAAAAGCGGAAATCCTGATGCGCCTCGATGATATGGGCTTGGCGCCAAAATAAATTCGCTTTGGCGCGCAGCCTGTAAGCACCATTCGATGTTCGTCTCTATATTCCGGAGCAGAACAAAAGCATCGAAGGAGGAAATCATGGATTCGATCTGGTATTGGACGAGTTGGGTATTCGGGCTGGAATGGCACGAGCTCAATGTCTGGCGCACGATGTTACGTGCGGCGCTGATTTACATACTGGGCATTATTATGGTCCGCCTCGGTGGCAAACGCTTTGTGGG
>CAZKCY010000312.1:0-3714 GCA_964551155.1 uncultured Marinimicrobium sp.
GAGAATTGGTCATTACCACCAGACCCTGCTTGCGCGAAAGTTCGGGCAGCAGGGCCGCAGTAGTGCTGCCGCTGTCGATAATCACCCGATTGTGGTCGCGAATCAGTTCGGCGGCGGCGGCGGCCAGGGCTTTCTTTCGTTCCGAAACTTTTTCCGCGCCCGGATCGGCAATCAGCTCCTGAGGCACCGGCACGGCGCCGCCGTAGCGGCGCAGCAATAGGCCGTTGTCTTCAAGCGCCGCCAAATCCTTGCGCACCGTCACCTCCGAGGTGCCAAAACGCTGGGCCAGGGCTTCAACGCTGACTTCGCCGGTCTCGTCGAGCATATCGATGATCGCCCGGCGACGCTGCTGAGTATTGCGTTTGTTCATGGAGAAAGCACTGTTTTTCGAATTGGAAGGTTTCGATTTGAAAGCTATTGTATCGAAACGAAACTAAAAGTAAAGGAGAGCGTCTTTTAAGCGGCTTTTTTATGATTGGCGGTTTTTTTTAGCGAAACTGAACCCATAGACTAAGCTATAAGCATGGCATTTTTATGCACCAATTAAGTGAATTGCCAGTTCTTTGAGACCCGTCTCTGAACTCGCAATTCTGAACTTACGAACCCAAATTTAAGGAGCATTCATCCATGGCGATGGAACCTAAAACTATGGCCGACGTCCTGAAGCTAACTCAGGACTGGCACCACCAGATTTCCAAACACCTGGAAAACAGTGCCGACGACGCCGGCTCGGAACGCAACCAGATGCTGCTGGATTACCTGAGCGAGCACGAGGAAAAGCTCTCAAAAACTCTTGAAACTTTCCGGGAGAAAGCCGATTTGCGCGCTCTGGACACCTGGTTTTATGAGTACACCGATCGTCACAAAGTGATCCACCAGGACCCCCATGAAATTCCCTTTAGCCGGATGAGCAACCACGAAATCACCGGCGAAATTGGCCGACTGCACGATCAGCTGGTGGATTTGTACAAGCACCTGCACGAGCGGGCCGAAAGCGACACCGCCAAAGATGTGCTGGCTCAGTTGCTGGATATCGAAGAAAGCAAAAGCAAAATCATTACCTTTAACGCCGAACGCTCTCAGGAGCTTTGATGTTCCGCTTCATCGGGGGCGCTAAAAAGTCGGAGCCGGTTAGCACTTTTGTACCTGCAACAACTGGTCAAAAGGGACCGGCCCAAAAAAACCGGTGAATTTGACTCCGCGCAGCTGACGACGTGGCGCTAAAAGAGCATCCCTATGCGCCAGCTTGCGGAACTTGGCGCCAAGTTCCCGAAGTTCCTGCTGAATTATCGCCATGCTTTCTTCGGTGAGATGGCGGGAACTGGTTTCGAAGAGATACCCCGGTTCGTCCTTTCGCTCGAATACCCAATCGAGAAAATCCAGATTAAGCTGCTTAACCTCTCTCGCTAACTTCGGATGACCTAGAAAATCCACCGGCGCCGATACCCGCAACTGCACTTCCAAGCCGGCGCCGAGTTCGAGCAATTCCAGGTCTTCAAGCGCGCGCAAATACAGATAGAGCTGTTCATGACTGAGCTGGTAGATGTCGCCCAAATGCTCGGGGCTGTAGCCGTTCAGCAATAGAATGAATACCGATAACAGCGAACGATTTGCCGCCAGCGCTTCGGCCGCTGGCAGCGGCAGCATCCTCGGCACCGCCACAGCCTCGGATTCCGCCTCCAACAGATTGTGTAAATCCAAATCCAAAGCCCGGCAGATGGCCTTTAGTCGACTCAGCTTGCAGTCGCCCGACGCAAAAATTCGTTTGATGCTGATTTCAGACAAGTTGAGCCGCTGGGCGAGCTCAGCGTAGCTCAGATTGCGGCTTTTCAAGATCTGCTTCAGGCGGGGAAAAACTCCTTGGGACATTCAGCGACACTCCTTTGGATCAAAAAGTATCTTAAAACGATACCCATATATATTTTAGTATCACGATAGCAAGATGTTTTGTAGTTTGGAAGCCTACTCAATCAACAAGGAAGCTTCTCATGAAACACCTTCTCAATATTTTGTTTTTGACCTGTTGCGTGGTTACTCACGTCGCTGCCGACCAATTAAAGCCCATCTGGCACCAAACCGGCTTTGAACAGCCGGAATCGGCGCTGGTTGATCCGGATACCGGCCGAATTTACGTCAGCAACATAGCCGGTCAGCCAATGGAAAAGAACGCCTTGGGTTACGTCAGCCAGCTGAGCGCCGACGGCGCCATCGTAAAAAAGCACTGGGCAAAAGGTCTAAACGCTCCTAAAGGTATGGCGATTTTGAACAATCAGTTGTTGGTCGCCGATATCGATCGACTGCGCGTATTTGACCTGGCGACTGGAATCCAAATAGAGCAACTCAAAGCCGATGCGATTATGCTCAACGACATTGCGGTGGACGCGGCGGGCAATGCCTATATTTCCGATATGCTGGGGAGTCGCTTGTTCCGCTATCGCGAGGGCGAACTTCAACTCTGGCTGGAAACCGAAGCGCTGAAACATCCCAATGGCGTAAGTGTTGAAGGGGAGGATTTGATTGTCGCCACTTGGGGCCATCCGATTGCCGAGGATTTCACCACCCAGACTCCCGGTAGTCTGGTTCGGATTTCTCTGGCTGACAAAACCCAGAAACCCATTGCCGGTGGCGAGCAGCTGGGTAACCTGGACGGAGTGGTAAAAATTGGCGACGCCCTCTGGGTTAATGACTGGATCAGTGGCGCCCTCTATCGAGTAGCCGAGGGCCGCGCGCAAAAGATCGCGCAATACCCCGCAGGGCTAGCCGATATAAATCTCGGCGACGGATTGTTGTTTCTGCCCCTGATGATGAATGGTGAAGTCGGCGCAGTGGATATCGCCACTTTGCCTTAAGCGCGCCGCTCATGTTTGAAAACCAAAGCTGTCACCCCGACCGACTTCTTTCGCGGTCGGTTTACACATGGATTCGGCTCCCGGCGGAGGACCAAAGAGCGACACTTTTTATATGGGCCTGCACCGCCTGGCCGGGCCGCAATTTTAGTTCTACCGCCGATTTTCGGGTTATTCGCGCCAGCAGAGGGACCCCGCCAGCCAACAGCCTCAAGGTAACTTGAGTTTTGTTTTCGGGCAGAATCTGCTCGAGTATTACCGGGAAATTATTCAGAATGCTGCTGTCACGATGCTCAGCGAGTGAAACACTGACATCCCGCGCGGCAATTCTCAGGCGCACTCTCTGTCCCGGCTTCAGGGCGGAACCGGCCAAAGTGAACCAGCCTCCAGGGAAGCTCAAATAGGTCAGTCCGTAGTCTTCGTCCCGGCTTTCCACTTGGGCGGAGACCACCGCTTCGGCCTCGGGGCTGTGCAGCAATGGTAGGTCTGGCCGGGTCATAACCTCAGCGATAGGCCCGCTGCCCAGTACTTTGCCCTGTTCCAAAATTACCAGGTGGTCCGCCAATTGAGCTACTTCGTCGAGCGAATGGCTGACGTACAGAATTGGGATGTCCAGCGCCTGGTGCAAGGTTTCCAGGTAGGGCAGAATTTCCCGCTTGCGCTCCTGGTCCAGAGCCGCCAGCGGTTCGTCCATCAGGAGAATTTGCGGGCTCACCGCCAGCGCGCGGGCTATGGCCACCCGCTGCCGCTCGCCACCGGAGAGATTCACAACGCTGCGCTTTAACAGAGGTTCGATATCGAGCAAGGCGATAGCCAGCTCGAGGGAGATGCGACGCTCGGCCGACGGAATGCGGCGCAGGCCGTATTC
>CAZKCY010000313.1:0-3690 GCA_964551155.1 uncultured Marinimicrobium sp.
CTAACGGAAGCCCTAAATGACCAGCTACACCGCTTACTCCAGCCTCGTCGATCAACCGGTCTTTATCACTGGCGGTGCCACCGGCATTGGTGCCGAGCTGGTACGCGCCTTTGTGGCCCAGGGCAGCAAAGTGGCCTTCATCGATATTGCCGAAGAGCAGGGCAGGCAACTGGTTGCCGACATTGAAGCCCAACAAGGGGTATCGGTGGATTTTCGGGTCTGCGACGTCACTCGGGTGGACGACTTGCGCCGGGCGATTCGCTCCAGCGCCAAGATCTGCGGCGATTTCACCGTGCTGATCAACAACGTCGCCAACGACCAGCGCTACGACCCCCGCTACTTGTCCGAGCAGGCCTGGCACAAGAGCCTGGCGGTCAATTTGGACCCAGTGTTTTTTGCCTCTCAGACCGTGCAGCCACTGATGGCCCGCGCCGGCGGCGGTTCCATCATCAATTTTAGCTCGGTCAACGCGCTTTTCGGGCCGGCCAATCTGCCCAGCTACAACACCGCCAAAGCGGCCATTATCGGGCTGAGCAAATCCCTGGCACGGGATTTCGGCTCCGACAATATCCGGGTCAACACCATTGTGCCTGGCTGGGTAATAACCGAGCGCCAACTGAAGCGCTGGCTGACCCCGGAAATGGAAAAATGGTGGCTGGATCAGGTGTGCCTGAAAGAGCGCATCCTGCCTGAAGACGTGGCCCGCCTGGCGCTGTTTCTGGCATCGAGCGACGCGCGCATGATTACCGCGCAAAAATTCGTGGTCGATGGCGGCCGGCTGTAAGGCGCCTCCAGCCAGCTTTACCGTGTTACCAATCCGTGAAAAACCCTCGCAGTGCTCGCAGTTCGCAACATTTCTAAGCATAATATGCGCGCCCCGGCACCTTGCTTGGGGCAAGCGGGTGTCGAATTTCGGCGAGGGTGAAGGTGCGGTTCCCGGTTAGGGTCAGAGATTTCCGGTACCGGAACTCGGCTCGGAGCGTCTCTTCAAACGATTTCACACAGGTCAATACCATTCAGCTTAAAGCGGCACCCGCATAACAACATAATTATTAGGAGTAACGCATGAGCTTGTCTTCACTCGATATAGCGACTTTTGCTATTTACTGCGTCCTGCTGGTGGGTATCGCCTGGTGGGTATCGCGGGAAAAAGCCGGTCATGAAAAAAATTCCAACGACTACTTCCTGGCCAGTAAATCTCTGCCTTGGTGGGCCATTGGTGCCTCTCTAATTGCCGCCAACATTTCTGCCGAGCAAATCATTGGCATGTCTGGCGCGGGCTTTGCCATTGGTTTGGGTATTGCCTCTTACGAATGGATGGCGGCCATTACCCTGCTGATTATCGGTAAGTACTTTCTGCCGATCTTCCTGAGCAAGGGCATTTCCACCATGCCCCAGTTTCTGGAGCAGCGCTACGACAGCCGCGTGCGCACCGTTATGGCGGTGTTCTGGCTGGCGCTCTACACCCTGGTAAACCTGACTTCGATCCTATGGCTGGGTTCGCTCGCCATTGAGGCCATTACCGGTCTGGATATCGTCTACGGTCTGGTGTTCCTGGCGGTTTTCTCGATTGGTTACTCAATCTACGGCGGTCTTAAGGCCGTGGCTCTGACCGACATCATTCAAGTGGTATTGCTGATCATTGGCGGTTTGATGGTGTCTTATTTAGCCCTCGACCAGATCGCCGAGAACGCCGGCGGCGCCGGTGCCTTCCAGGGCTTCTCGATCATGCTGGCGGAGATTCCCCACAAGTTCGATATGATTCTGGACCCTTCCAGCCCGCACTACATCAGCCTGCCGGGTATTTCGGTACTGGTCGGCGGCCTCTGGATTATGAACCTGTCCTATTGGGGCTTTAACCAGTACATCACCCAGCGCACCCTGGCCGCCAAGAGCTTAGCCGAAGCCCAAAAAGGTATCGCCTTCGCCGCCTACCTGAAGCTGTTAATGCCAATCATTGTGGTGCTGCCGGGTATGGCCGCCGCCATGCTGATTCCCGATCTGGAAAAGCCGGACCAGGCCTATCCGGAAATGATGAAGCTGGTTCCTCAGGGCTTGCTGGGCATTACCTTCGCCGCTCTGGTGGCGGCCATTGCCTCTTCGCTCGGCTCTATGGTGAACAGTATCTCCACTATCTTCACCATGGACATCTACAGCAAGCTGATCAACCCGCAAGCCACCGAGCACAAAAAGGTCGTTATTGGTCGTACCGTAGCCTGTCTGGCCATGCTGATCGCCGCCATCATCGCTCGGCCGCTGTTGGGTAACTTCCCCCAGGCGTTTCAGTTTATTCAGGAATTCACCGGCTTCTTCACCCCCGGTATCGTCTCCATCTTCCTGTTGGGTTTCTTCTGGAAGCGCGCCACCGCCACCTCGGCGCTGGTAGCCGCAATTGCCTCGGTAGTGCTCTCGGCGCTGTTCTGGCATTTCTGGCCCACGCTGCCGTTTATCGATCGGGTTGGTATAGTCTTCCTGGCCTGTATCGGTTTGTCAGTAGTTGTCACTTTGCTGGCCGGCACTGGCGAGCAGGAAAAGGCCATCCACCTGGATGACATCAGCTTCAAAACCTCCGGCAGCTTCAACATCCTGAGCATCGGTGTAGTGCTGATTCTGGTCGCGCTCTACTCAGTCTGGTGGTAAGCATGAAGGCGCCGGAGCTGATCAAAAGTCTTCCGGTCGCCAACATCCTGGGCGAGGGTGTGCTTTGGCACCCCGCCCAGGATGCTGTCTGGTGGACCGACATTCACGGCAAAAAAATCTACCGCTACCATCCCCAGAGCGATTTCCTCGAACACTGGCCTACCCCCGAGCGGCTCACCGCTTTTGGGTTTATCGAAGAGAGCGATCAACTGATCGCCTCCTTCGATTGCGGTTTCGCGCTCTTCACGCCTCAAAGCGGCGAACTCCACTGGCTCCAGAACCCTGAAGCCCATCTGCCCAACAACCGCTTCAACGACGGCAAAGTGGATCGTCAGGGCCGCTTCTGGGCCGGCACCATGGTCGAGCAAGGCGAGCCACCAACGGTGGACGAAGAAGCTGGCCTCTACTGCTGGGACGGTAAAAACTGCATCAAACACCTGAGGGGCCTGCGCATCGCCAACGGTCTCTGCTGGAGCCCGGACAGCAAAACCGTCTACCTGGCCGACAGCCCGCGCGGCGTTTATTACGCCTACGATTTCGACATCCAAAGCGGCGCTTTCAGCAACCGTCGACTATTTGCCAAAACCCCAGCAGGCGTAGGTCCCGACGGCGCCTGCGTCGATGCCCAGGGCAACGTTTGGAACGCCCAGTTCGGCGGCGGCCGCGTGCTTTGCTATTCACCCCAAGGCGAAGTGCTGCAGCAAATCAAAGTCCCCGCCAGCCAAACCAGCTGCGTCGCCTTCGGCGGCCCAAATCTAAGCTGGCTGTTCGTTACCACTGGCAGGGAACATATGAGCGAAGAGCAAATTGCGGCCGAGCCCGAATCGGGCAATATGTTTATTTATCAGACCGACACCAGGGGATTGCCGGCGGATTATTTTCGGGGTTAACAAGCCGCCAGTGCCTGCCACAAATACTTGCCGTAGTGATTACAGAGGTATAGTTTAGTGCCATGGCGCCGAGGAACACCGGCACGAATAAGGAAAACAACACCCCAATTGGAGCCACTCCATGGAATTGCGGAATGTCAGGACCCACCCTCAAGATACC
>CAZKCY010000314.1:0-3690 GCA_964551155.1 uncultured Marinimicrobium sp.
TTGTATGCCGACCGATTACCCGGGCGGTGTAGTCAGAGTCTGGGCGGGTGCCTGAGACCAGGCCCCGATAAAGATAGGTGTCGACGGCACTTTCTACCGGGCCGGCAAGTGCGAGCTCGAGTGTGGCCGCCTGATGGTTGGCATTGGCGTCGGCGATCAGTTGAACGCTCACGGCATTTGGGTTGATGCAGCCCAGATAGACTTGAACTTGAACTTGTCTTTGAACCTGTTTTAGAGTTTGGCTGTCGCTGAACAAACAGTCGCCGATGCGCATTTCGCCCCAATGACGGTTTAGTTGCTGCTGCCATTGGTGCAGTTCTTTGGCTAACTCCCCCTGATTTCCCTGACGAGCATTTAAGGCCTTAGCTGCAGGTAGATAATACTGTTGTAAGTATTCACACAGCATTCGGTTACAGCTGAAGCGGGCGGTCAGGTGGGCCATGCTGGCCCTGACTCGGGCGAGCCAGGCTTTGGGCAGTTGGCTGTTGTCGCGCTGATAAAATAACGGCGTTATTTCTTCCTCTAGTAACTGGTAGAGATGCTCGGCGTCTTCGGCGTCCGTGCTTGGTGTTGCTCCATTTCCGATAGCCCAGCCGAAATCGGGACTATAGGCTTCCGCCCACCAACCGTCCAAGCTGGAAAGGTTCAAACCGCCATTGACCAGGGTTTTCATGCCGCTGGTACCGCTGGCCTCCCAGGGCCTGCGAGGAGTGTTTAGCCATAGGTCAACGCCCTGCACCAATTGCTGAGCCAACTCAATGTCATAGTCTTCCAATATCACCAGGCGGTTGCGCACCTCCGGTCGCAGGGAAAAACGGTGCCAGGCTTGCAGCGCGGCCTTGCCCTGCTTGTCGGCGGGGTGGGCCTTTCCGGCAATAATCAGTTGCAGTGGTCGGCGCGGGTGATTGAGCAATCGGACCAGCCGCTCCGGGTCTGTAAGTAACAGCAGGGGCCGCTTGTATTCGGCAAAGCGGCGCGCAAAACCCATGGTAAGCACGTTGGGATCCAGGGGTTGTTCAAAAAGCTGGCTGGCGTCCTGAGGGCCGGCCTCCATGCGCCATTGCTCGGCCTTGCGGGCCCGCGCATAGGTCACCAGTTGGATGCGGCATTCGCGCAGCATCGACCAGAGACGCTGATCATCCAGGGTTTCCATTCGGGGCGTGATGGAATCGCTCAACTCTGTGCGCCACAGATCTGGGCCAAAAAGGTTTTGCCACTCGCCAGCGGCGCGGGGCGAGTCCCAGGTGGGCACATGCACACCGTTGGTCACATGACCAACCGGCACATCGCGTTCGGGCCAGCGGGGGAACAGGGGCTGAAAAATGTTGCGGCTGACCCGGCCGTGAAGTTGGCTCACGCCATTTGCGAAGGCGCAGGTACGTATGGCCAGGTAGGCCATATTGAACGCTTCAGTATTGTCTTTGGGGTTGGCTCGACCGAGTGCGATCAGTTGCTCGACGGGTAAATTCAAATGCTGGGCAAATTCGCCAATATAAAGGCTGAGTAACTCCGCCGGGTAGCGATCGAAGCCGGCCGCCACTGGGGTATGAGTGGTAAACAGGTTTCCGGCTCTGGTGGCCCAAAGGGCTTGCTCAAAACTCCCGCCCTTGGTTTGCCGATAAGCCCGAATGCGCTCCAAGGTAGCGAAGGCTCGTTGAGATGGCAGACGTAGTGGCTCAGGCCCAGGATTTCCACCAGGCGCCAGCCGCAAATGCCCAACGCGATTTCCTGCACCAGGCGCAGCTCGGTACTGCCGCCGTAGAGCTTACTGGTAATGCCCCGATCACAGGCCCGGTTGCGAGGATCGTTGCTGTCCAGCAGATACAAACTAACTCTTCCTACCTGGACCAGCCAGACGCGAAAGCGCAATCGGCGACCGAGAAATTCGGTGTCGATGTGCTGCCAGCTGCCGTCTGGAGCCCTTAAGGGTTGGATGGGCAGGCTGCCAGGGTCGTTGAATAGATAGGTTTCGGTTTGCCAGCCGTGACGGTCGAGGCTTTGATGGAAGTAGCCTTCCTGGTAGAGCAGACCAACACCGATCAGCGGTACGCCTAAGTCGCTGGCGGTCTTCAGATAGTCGCCGGCCAGTACTCCCAAGCCGCCGGCATATATCGGTAAGGCATCGCACAAACCAAATTCCATGCTCACGTAGGCGATGCCCGGTATTGGGGAGTCCGGGTAGTGGCGCTGGTACCAGCTGGGCTCAGTCAGATAGGTTTGTCTGGCCTTTACCAGCTTATCCAGCTGGAGAACAAAAGCCGGATCGGCCGCCAGTTGTTCCAGCCGCTCGTTGGGCGTTACTTGCAGCACACTGATGGGGTTTCCGGTTGCGTGCCAAACCTCTTCATTGATCAGTTGCCAGAGCTGGTCGCTGTCGTGATACCAGCTCCAATGCAGGTCTAGAGCCAGTTCGCGCAATACGCTTAAGGCTTCGGGCAGGGGGCGGTTAAAGAATGGCATGAGTTTTACTCCAGTTGCGTCGCAAGAGCCACTTTTCCATCTCGACCACCAGCAAAACCAGGCTGGTGACGATCAGGATCAGAAACCAGTGCGAGGCGTCCAAGGCCGCAACACCAAAAACTTGTTGGCTAGCCGGCAAGTAGGTGAACAGAAACTGGAGCACCAACACCAGGCTTATGGCCACAAGGCTCGGCCCTATGCCCTGCCAGTAGCGCAGGTGCCAAATCGAATCACTCATGGTGCGCGCGCTTAGCAGATAAAATATTTCCACCATCACCAGAGCATTGACCGCCAGGGCCCGGCTCGTTTCCATATATTGACTTTGTGACAATTCCCGGTGAAACAAAATAAAAACGGTTGCCGCTCCGAAAGCGCCTACTAACAATACTCGGTAGAGCAGGGCACCGGTAAGTAGCCCTTGTTTACGGGGTCGGGGCGGCCGTTGCATGATATTCGCCTCGCTCTGCTCGAAAGCCAATGCGAGCGCCAGTGTTACGGCGGTGACCATATTGACCCAGAGAATCTGTACCGGTGTGATTGGCAAAATCCAACCGAACAGAATTGCCAGAACGATCACACTGGCCTGGGCCAAACTGGTGGGAAGAATGAACGCAATGGCTTTGACAATGTTGTCGTAGACGGTGCGCCCTTCGGCCACCGCCCGGGCGATAGTGGCGAAATTGTCATCGGTAAGTACAAAGTCGGAAGCCTCTTTGGCTGCATCGGTGCCTTTAAAGCCCATGGCAATGCCGATGTCGGCGGCGCGCAGCGCGGGTGAGTCATTGACGCCGTCGCCGGTCATGGCCACGGTGTGCTCTTCGCTCTGCAGGGCGTCGACCAGTTGCAGCTTGTTGGCCGGACTGGTGCGGGCAAAAATATCCACAGAGGAGGCGACTTCCCGCCGACTAGCCTGATCCATTTGGTCCAGCTCGGCCCCGGTGATCACCCGCTCGGCGTTCAAACCCAACTCCCGGCCTATGGCGGCGGCGGTGACCGGGTTGTCGCCGGTAATCATCAGCACCCTGATTCCGGCGCTGTGACAATCGGCGATGGCTTTTATGGCTTCCGGCCGCGGCGGATCGCTGATGCCCACCAAAGCCACCATCATAAGGCCGGCCTCCATGTGGCTGTGATCCAACTCCTGCTGATCGGAGGGCAGCGGCTTGCTGGCCAAGGCCATAACCCGCATGCCCTGGTAGGCCAGTTGGTCGAGCTGCTGTTGCCAGTAGT
>CAZKCY010000315.1:0-3674 GCA_964551155.1 uncultured Marinimicrobium sp.
CGAGTGCCTTACCCAACGACTGCCCCAAGAGTCCAAAAAGAAGTAGGGAAACTCAGCATACTTTTAATTGGTTAGTCCGGAAGGTGGGCGGTGCCCACCCTACGAGCAGTGGTTACTCCGCAAAGGGATGCCGAAGAACGATAGTCTCGATACGGTCCGGGCCGGTCGAAATAATATCCACCGGCGTTCCCATCAACTCTTCCAAACGATTGATGTAGGCCCGGGCGTTGGCAGGCAGCTCATCCAACGACTTGGCACCGACGGTGGACTCTGCCCAGCCGGGCAACTCTTCGTAAATCGGCTGAACTTCTTCCCAGCCTTCGGCATCGTGCGGAATTGAAATCGTATTGCCCTGAGCATCCTGGTAACCGATGCAAATCTTCACCGTCTCCAAGCCGTCCAACACATCCAGCTTAGTCAGGCAAACACCCGTTACACTGTTAATACGGTTGGCGTGACGCACCGCGACAATATCAAACCAGCCACAGCGGCGCTTGCGACCCGTGGTCGCGCCAAACTCATGGCCCTTCTCACCCAGATGATCGCCCGCTTTGCAGTCCAGCTCGGTGGGGAAAGGTCCGGAACCTACGCGCGTGGTATAGGCTTTGGTAATGCCCAACACATAATCCAGATACAAGGGGCCCACGCCTGAGCCAGTGGCCGCACCGCCGGCAGTGGTGTTGGAGGAAGTCACAAAAGGATAGGTGCCGTGATCGATATCGAGCAGTGACCCCTGGGCGCCTTCGAACAGAATGCTTTCGCCGCGCTCGCGGGTCTCGTGGAGCATGGCGGTTACATCGGCGATCAAGGGCTTGAGTTCTTCCGCCCAGGCTTCGCAGGTAGCCAGAGTTTTCTCGTAGCTGACCGGCTCAACTTTGTAGTACTCGGTGAGCATGAAGTTGTGATATTCCATCACTTCTTTGAGCTTGCGGGCAAAGCGCTCGGGGCTTAGCAGATCGCCCAGGCGCAGACCGCGGCGGGCAACTTTGTCTTCGTAAGCCGGGCCAATGCCGCGACCGGTGGTGCCGATTTTGGCATCGCCCCGGGCTTTTTCGCGCGCCTGGTCCAGCTCAATGTGGTAAGGGAGAATCAAGGGGCAGGATGATGATAAACGCAGCCGCTCGCGCACCGGCACACCCTTGGCTTCCAACTCGGCGATTTCGGTGAACAGCGCCTCGGGCGAGACCACCACACCGTTGCCAATCAAGCAGCGCACGTCATCGCGCAGCACGCCCGATGGAATCAGATGCAGAACGGTTTTTTTGCCGTCAATAACCAGTGTGTGGCCGGCGTTGTGACCGCCCTGAAAGCGGGCTACCAGAGAAACCTGGTCGGTCAGCAGATCGACGATCTTGCCTTTACCTTCATCACCCCACTGGGTGCCCAAAATAACGACATTTTTACCCATGCTCAATTCAACTCACTTTAATGATGTAAAAATAAATAGGTTGATCACGCTGCTCAGCGCAACGGAACCAACTCGTAACCCGTCTCAGAGGGCACCAGCTGACGATCGCAATCCAAATCCTGGGGCTTAGCGCCCGACGCTGCGCAAATAACCCGCTCACCGCGAGCGCGCAACTCCTGAATTACCTGCCACTGGCGCGGATCATTGGCTTCTGGGGCAAAAATCCCCCCGGTCGAACCATTGCTCAACAAGCCCAACTTGCTCAGCGCGGTGATATCGACTGCGAATCCGGTCGCTGGACGAGCGCGTCCGAAAACTTCTCCAATATGGTCGTAGCGGCCGCCGCTGGCGATGGGGTTACCGTAGCCGGGAGCAAAGGCGGCAAAGACCAAACCGGTCAAATAATGATAGCCGCGCAGCTCGCCCAGATCGAAATAGAGTTCGGCGCTCGGGTAACGACTCTCGATGGTGTCAGCCACTGATTCGAGTTGGTTGACCGCCTCGAGCACATCGGCCGAACAGTTGGCGAAACATTCTCGAGCCTCGCTCAGAACCTCGCGCCCACCCGCAAGGCCCGGCAGAGCCAGAAATACTTTGGCGATCTCGGCTTCAGCGATATTCTCCGCTACCCAGGCGCGAATCTCGGTAATGGCCTTGCGCTGCAACAGCTCGAAAAACACTTCTTCCTGATGCTGGCTCAGGCCGGCGCTGCGCGCCAGAGCGCGATAAATGCCTACATGTCCCAAATCGATGTGCAGGCTTGGCAAACCGGCAGTTTGCAGCGATTCCAGCAGCAGCGACACCACTTCGGTATCGGCACTGACGCTCGGCTCACCAAAAAATTCCACCCCGGCCTGAATCGGCGTGCGAGTAGCCAGAGGGTTCTTGGGACGGGTATGGACCACATGGCCGGCATAACAGAGGCGATTGGGGCCACGGCGGGTAAAGCTGTGAGCATCCATACGCGCGGTTTGAGGAGTAATGTCGGCACGAATACCCAGGGTGCGCCCGGTAAGCTGGTCAGTGACTTTGAAGGTCAGCAGATCGACATCGCGCCCCAGACCGATCAGCAAGGAATCGGTATATTCCAGCAGCGGAGGTATGACCAAGTCGTAACCCCAGGTGGCATAAAGATCCAGCAGGCGCCGGCGCAGTTGTTCGATAGGCCCGGCCTCGGCGGGCAGAATTTCTTCCACCCCATCGGGCAAGAGCCAGCGGTCAGCATAGGTCATAACAGACTCTGACAGTTGCGTAATTCAATTACTTTAAAAGATACAGGCTTCCGGCCCCGATCAACATGCACGCCAGTCCGGCGAAACGCAGCTGGCGGTTGCTGACTTCAGCCAAACTGGTTACCAGCTGACGCCAGCGACCGGGGTACAGAAACGGGATGATACCTTCGATCACCAGCATCAGGCAGATAGCCCTACCGAGATCCTCCCACATAGTCCGCACCCTGATGTAAAAATTCGGTTTCAGACCTGCCTAGCCACCCGCCGGGCGATTCGTCACTACGCTCCGAAGATGTGGTGCGGCGATTGTGCAGCAAGCCAAACTAAGCCCGCACACAAAAAAACCGAGCCATTTGGCTCGGTTGCGGCATTCTAGCACTTTTCCCGGGGCAATGGTCCCCGAGATGTGGCTAATTTTTGTCCTTCTGCCCCTGTGGATCGTTCAGGAAGCGGAAGAAGTCGCTGCTCGGATCCACCACCATCAGATCGTCCTTGGTGCTAAACGCTGAGCGATAGGCATTAAGGCTACGCACAAAGGCATAAAAGTCCGGATCCTTGCCATAAGCCTCGGCGAAAGTAGCCGCTGCTGTGGCATCGCCCTCACCGCGCAGCAGCTCGGCGTCACGGTAGGCGTTGGCGATCAGTACCGCGCGCTGGCGGTCGGCGTCGGCGCGAATCACTTCCGCCTGCTCGCGACCGGTAGCGCGATATTCGCGCGCTTCTTCTTCCCGAGCGGCAGCCATGCGGTCGAACACCGACTGGCTGACGTCATCGGGCAGGTCGATGCGCTTGACGCGAATGTCGATCAACTCAACGCCCAGCTGGTCCAGAGCCACGGTGTTCAGGTTGGTAGTCAGCTCGGCCATAAGCGCGTCCCGCTCGCCGGAAACCACCTCATGCAGGGTTCGCCGGCCCACCTGGTTACGCAGACCATCGGCAATCCGCGAAGCCAGCCGAGCGTCGGCCACTGCTTCGTTGCCGCCGGTGGCTTTGTAGTAGGTTTCCACGTCCTTGATCTGCCACTTAGCGTAGGA
>CAZKCY010000316.1:0-3633 GCA_964551155.1 uncultured Marinimicrobium sp.
TTCTCGGGCGAGCTGCTGATCTACTACGCCCTGATTGCCCTGGGCGGCGGCGTGGTCACCGGCGGCGGCGCGATGATCTTCCAGGTGGTCGGCATCGACATCGAGCCGTTCATGGAGAACTGGTTCCCTTCGCTGGTGGCTTGCTCTGCTGGCAGGCCGACTACTGGGGTGACAAGGCGCCGCGCTGGATCGCGCTGCTGACCATGCTCGCGGTCATGGTGATCTGTGGTTTCTTATGGCTGCAAGGCGACTATTCGTTGCCCGTTGTAACTGGCCAGGGCGAGGCCTTGCGCTGGGTCAGCGAATTGCGGCTGGACTGGATTCCCCGCTTCGGCATCGAGTTCCATTTGGCATTGGATGGACTGTCGCTGGTACTGATTGCGCTCACCGGTTTTCTGGGCGTGCTGGCGGTAGTCTGTTCCTGGAAAGAGATCGATCAGCGTGTCGGGTTTTTCCATCTCAATCTGCTGTTCGTGCTCGGCGGGGTTGTGGGCGTATTTCTGGCGCTGGATCTGTTTTTGTTTTTCGTGTTCTGGGAAATGATGCTGGTGCCCATGTATTTTTTGATCGCGCTCTGGGGGCACAGCGAGCCGGGCGGAAAAACCAGCACCTACGCGGCGATGAAATTTTTTATCTACACCCAGGCCAGTGGCTTGTTGATGCTGGTGGCGATATTGGCATTGGCATTTGCCCATCACGCCCACACCGGCGAGTTTTCGTTCAGCTACGAGGCTTTGTTGGCGACCCCGCTCTCCGAAGAACTGGCGATGCTTCTGATGCTGGGTTTCTTCCTGGCCTTCGCGGTCAAGTTGCCGGTGGTGCCTTTTCACGGCTGGCTGCCCGATGCCCACGCCCAGGCGCCGACCGCCGGCAGTGTGGATCTGGCTGGCATACTGCTCAAAACCGGCGCCTACGGCATGTTGCGCTTTGCGCTGCCGCTGTTTCCCGAGGCTTCGCAAACTTTTGCACCGGTGGCTATGGTATTGGGTCTTGTGGGGATTTTTTACGGTGCGATTTTGGCCTTCGGGCAGCAGGATGTTAAGCGACTGATCGCCTACACCAGTATCTCCCATATGGGTTTTGTCTTGATCGGTATTTACTCCGGTTCGGCTTTGGCGTTGCAGGGGGTAGTGGTATTGATGGTGGCTCACGCCCTGTCGGCGGCGGGATTGTTTATTCTCAGTGGTCAGCTGTATGAACGGCTCCATACACGCGATATGAATCAGATGGGCGGTCTTTGGGGACGCATCAGTAGCCTGCCGGGTTTCTCGCTCTGCTTTGTGGTAGCGGCTCTGGGGATGCCCGGCACCGCCAATTTTATCGGCGAGTTTATGGTGCTGTTTGGCACTTTCCCGACCGCGCCGGTGATTGTGGTTTTGGCCAGTGGCGGTTTGGTGCTTTCGGCAATTTATGCCCTGACGTTGATGGGCCGGGTACATTTCGGTCCTTCCGTTAAAGACAACCGCATTGATGGATTGGATGGGCGCGAATATTCGATGATGCTGGGCATCTTCGCGCTGGTGCTCTGGTTCGGGCTCTACCCTCAACCTTTGCTGGATACCACTCAATCGCTAATGAATCAATTGGAAGCTTTGTTCGTCAATGCTGAGGCGGCGGCGGCCACTTCAGAGTCTGTGATACCGCCGCTCTTGAAGGGAGGGCAATAATGCTGACTCATTTGCACCTGATCGCCCTGGCCCCTTTCATTCTGGTGTGCGCCACCGCCGTGACCGTCATGTTGGGCATTGCCTGGCGGCGCCAGCACGAAGTGACGGTTCTGGTTTCAGCGCTCGGTTTGGTACTGGCCCTAATCGCTTGGGGCTATGGCCTGGATTTGGCCGAGCTGCATAGCCCTCTGCTGGTATTTGACTCCCTGGCCGTCGGGGCCAGTCTGTTAGTGTTGGTGTGCGCTCTGGCAACGGTGTTGTTGGCCCGAGCCTATTTCGCGGAATACCCTGGCCCGCGAGAAGAATTCTATCTGTTGCTGCTCTGCGGAACGGCCGGTGGTTTGATACTGGTTTCCAGTCATCATCTGGCCAGTTTGTTTTTCGGCCTGGAGCTGGTTTCCATGCCCTTATACGGCATGCTCGCCTATCGATTTCGCCAGGGACTGTCCCTTGAGGCTGGCGTTAAATACTTGATCCTGTCGGCGGCGGCCAGTGCCTTTATGCTGTTTGGCATGGCGCTGCTCTATTCTCAGACTGGCCGCCTGGATTTCCTCGGTCTCGGTCTGGCAATGCCCCAAACGCCGGGCGCCTGGACGCTGGCAGGCGCGACTATGATGCTGGTGGGCCTGGCTTTTAAACTTTCGGTAGTGCCGTTTCACTTGTGGACCGCCGATGTCTATCAAGGCGGACCTTTGCCCGCGGTAAGCTTTCTAGCAACTGTCAGCAAGCTGGCGGTGTTTGTGGTCCTGTTGCGCCTGGTGTACGCGGTGCCGGCGTTTCGCACCGAGGGCTTTCTGGTTTTGTGGGCGGTGCTCGCAATAATCACCATGCTGGCGGGCAACATACTGGCGTTGCTGCAGAACAATCTGAAGCGATTGTTGGGTTACTCCTCCATCGCGCATTTCGGCTATCTGTTAGTGGCTTTGGCGGTTGCCGACCGCTTTGCGCTGGAGACTTCGGGTATTTATCTGGCCACCTACTTGGCCGCGACTTTGGGCGCTTTCGGAGTGCTGAGCCTTGTCTCCAGTCCCGTTGGTGACCGAGAAATATCGGAGCTCAGTCAATACCGCGGCCTTTTCTGGCGCCGACCTTATTTGGCTGCGGCGCTCACGGTATTTCTCTTGTCGCTCGCGGGCATTCCATTCACCGCCGGGTTTATTGGCAAGTTCTATATTGTCGCTCTGGGCGTGGTGTCTGAAAGCTGGTGGTTGGTCGCGGCAATTGTCGCTGGCAGTGCCATAGGCCTCTATTACTATCTGCGGGTCATGGTAAGCCTTTACCTGCGCAATCCTGAATCTCCCCAATTGCCCTTCCAGAGGTCGAGCCGCCTTGGCCAAGCTCTGGTAATCGGGCTGGCTCTGCTGGTGATTGTATTGGGCGTCTACCCGACCCCGTTGATTGATTGGGTGGCTGAGGTTTACCTGTGAAATGCGGTTCGACTTTTCCTGGAGATAGGCGCCAATTGGGAAATCACGCTTAGTTAATCTGAACTTCTATCAGGGTTGGGGTAGGCCGCGGGCGAAGCCATATGCTTAGTCATCAAATCCACAAACTGGTCTGAGGTAATCGGTCGGCTGAAGTAGTAGCCTTGAGATTGGTCGCAGGCGTGATCACGCAGGAAGGTTTCCTGTTCTTCGGTTTCCACGCCTTCGGCTACAACAGTCAAGCTCAGCGTGCGGCCCATAGCAATAATCGCCTCGGTGATCGCCTTGTCTTCCCGGTTGCCGGGAATATCGCGAATAAAGGAGCTATCCACTTTCAGGGTGTCGATCGGGAAACGTTTGATCTGGGCCAGCGACGAATAGCCCACCCCGAAATCGTCGATCGCCAGCCGCACGCCCAAGCTTTTTATTTCCGTCAATATTCGTATCGCGCGCTCGGCATCCTGCATCACCATGCCTTCGGTGATTTCCATCTCCAGTAACTCCGGCTTCATGCCGGACTCGTTCAAGGCCCGGGCCACGTC
>CAZKCY010000317.1:0-3624 GCA_964551155.1 uncultured Marinimicrobium sp.
GCTGCGTGGCTACGCCGACGACTTGCCGCTGATGGACTGGCTCAATGACCACATCTGGCCCGCCGAAGGTCGCTGGGTCAGCGATCAGATGGTACGCGACGGCACCGAGCTGGCCATGGCGGAAATGATCAAAAGCGGCACCACCTGCTTTTCCGATATGTACTTCTTTCCGGAGCAGGCCGCCCAGGTCGCCCAGCAGGCCCACATGCGCGCCCAGATCAACTTTCCGATTCTCGACTTCCCCAGCCCCTGGGGTCAGGGGCCGGAAGACTACATCAGCAAAGGCCTGGCGTTGCACGACGATTTTCGGGCCAGTCCGCTGGTGCGCATTGGCTTCGGCCCCCACGCTCCCTATACGGTTTCGGACCAGCCTCTGGAGAAAATCGGCGTTCTGGCTCAGGAGCTGGATGCTCCCATCCATATTCATCTGCACGAGACCGCCCGGGAAGTCAGCGACTCCTTGGAACAGCACGGCAAGCGCCCCAGCCAGCGGTTGATGGATTTGGGCCTGTTATCGCCCTTGACCCAGTGCGTTCACATGACCCAGGTGGACGACACCGACATAGCTCTGCTGCAGCAGACCGGGGCGCATGTGATTCACTGCCCGGAATCCAATCTCAAACTGGCAAGCGGCTACTGCCCGGTACAGAAGCTGATGGACGCCGAAATCAATGTGGCCTTGGGCACCGACGGCGCCGCCAGCAACAACGACCTCGACCTATTCAGCGAATTGAAAACCGCGGCTCTGCTGGCCAAAGCGGTCGCCGGCCGCGCCGACGCTCTCGGCGCTCACCGGGCGCTGCGCATGGCGACTCTGGACGGCGCTCGCGCACTGGGACTGGACGACACCATTGGCAGCCTGGAAGTCGGCAAAGCGGCGGATATCGCTGCTGTCGAAATGAGCGCACTGGAGGTCCAGCCGCTTTACGATCCGGTCTCGCAACTGGTGTACACCAACAGCGGGCATCGCGTCAGTCATGTTTGGGTGGGGGGCAAGGCACTGTTGCTGAGTCGGCAATTGCAGACCCTAAGCGAGCGGGAGCTGATCGGAAAAGCGCGCTGGTGGCGTAAACAAATCCGGGGTTGAGCGGTCTTAGCTGTAGGGTGGGCAGTGCCCACCCTGGGCCGCGATAAAACACCAACATACGGTGGGCGGTGCCCACCCTACAAGCCTAACTCTTGCGGAGAACTAGTTACGATGCCCAACGTAGATGCAGCCGAAATCGCCAAGTTTGAAGCTTTGGCTGGGCGCTGGTGGGATACCAAGAGCGAATTCAAACCTCTGCACGATATCAATCCGCTCAGGGTGAACTACGTCGACCAGCGCTCGCCGGTTGCGGAACAGCGCCTTCTCGACGTCGGTTGCGGCGGCGGCATTTTGACCGAGGCACTGGCGCGCCGGGGCGCCAAGGCCACCGGCATTGATATGGGCGAAGCACCACTGGCGGTAGCGCGTTTGCACGCCCTGGAGAGCGGTGTCACAGTGGATTACCGTCAGATTACCGCCGAAGATCTGGCCCGCGAACAACCTGGCCAATACGACATAGTCACCTGCTTGGAAATGCTCGAGCATGTTCCCGACCCGGCTTCCATTGTTCAGGCTTGTGCTCAATTGGTAGCCCCCGGCGGCCATGTGTACTTCTCCACTATCAATCGCAACCCCAAGGCCTATGCCTTTGCGATTCTCGGCGCCGAGTACCTATTAAAGTTGCTCCCCAGAGGAACCCACGAATACGAAAAATTTATTCGCCCCTCTGAGCTGGCCAGCTGGATGCGTGCCGCAGGACTCGAACTTCAAGCCATGACCGGCATGACGTATAACCCATTGACCAAACGTTACAAGCTCGACGCCAATGACGTCAGCGTGAATTATTTGCTCCATGCGCGACGCGTTAATTGAGTTTTTTATTCAGCGAGAACCGAGACTCTCAATTTTTAACCCCTCGACCCAATTCTTATAAAGAAAGGAGCCGCCCAGCGTGCCCAACCGAAACATCCGTGGCGTTATTTTTGATCTGGACGGAACCCTGCTGGATACCGCACCCGACTTCATAGTGGTGCTCAACCAGCTGTTAACCGAACGTCAGAAGGTCACTCTGGCCCCCGAAGTGATCCGCAAAACCGTCTCCAATGGCGCGCGCGGCTTAATCGGCCTGGGGTTTGGCATAGACGAGCAGCATTCGGATTACGAACCACTGCGGTTGCGCCTGCTGGAGCTTTACAGTGACCACCTGGCGGTTCACACGCGGCCTTTTCCCGGAATCGAAGAGCTATTGCAAAGCCTCGAGAAACGCGGCATTCGCTGGGGCCTGGCCACTAACAAGCCGTTTGTCTATACCGAGCCCTTGATGAAGGCACTGGAGTTGATGCCGGCTCCCGCCAGTGTTATTTGCCCCGACCACGTCAAGGAGCGCAAGCCGCACCCGGAATCCTTGTTTCTGGTCGCCGAACAATTGGGTTGTAAACCCGAAGAACTGATTTATGTGGGCGACCACAAGCGCGATATTGAATGCGGCAAACAGGCCGGTGCCATCACCATTGCCGCTGGCTATGGCTACATAGAGTCGGAGGACGATATAGACCTCTGGCAGGCCGATTATCGAGTTGAAACCGTCAAAGAGCTTACCGAGCTTATAGACACTTTACTGACGACATAACAAGAGCCGAAGCACAGCATTGCCCTAATCACATATCCCACAAAATTTTGAATAAAGAAAATCTGGATTAAGAATTATGAAGTTGCCGCAAGACTACCGCCCTGCTCCCGACCTGCTAAAAGACAAAATTCTTATAGTCACCGGTGCCGGCGACGGCATTGGTCGAGTTGCCGCGAAAAGCTTCGCCGAGCATGGCGCGACTGTGGTGCTGATGGGCCGCACTATGGGCAAGCTAGAGCAGGTTTACGATGAGATCGAAGACGCGGGCGGCCCAAAACCGGCCATTTATCCGGTGAACTTTGAATCGGCAACAGCAAAAGACTATCGGGATATGTGCAATGTTCTCGATGAAACTTTTGGGCGCATCGACGGCATTCTGCACAATGCCGGTGAGCTGGGTGAGCGCACGCCGCTTAACAATTACGCCCCGGATACCTGGCTGCGCGTGATGCAGGTGAACGTTAATGCACCCTTCATGCTGACTCAAGCGCTTATGCCTTTGTTGGAGCGATCATCGAACGCAAGTTTGATCTTCACGGGTTCTGGTGTTGGCTATCAAGGTCGAGCTTATTGGGGCGCCTATGCCGCATCAAAAGCCGCAGTGGAAAATTTGATGCAGACTCTGGCCGATGAGTTCGACGGCACCAGTAACATCCGCGCCAACAGTATCAACCCGGGCGCTACGCGCACCAAGATGCGCGCCGCTGCCTACCCCGCCGAAGATCCGGCCAAGCTGCCCTCACCCGAAGATCATATGCCTTTGTATTTGTATTTGATGGGAGATGATTCTGTAGAGGTGAACGGGGAGCAGTTTCAAGCATAAAGCGGGTAGTCGCCGATATTACGCGATGTCGTTCCGAGGTTTGGGGCAGGCTTTGGCGACCTTTCTCCAGGACACGCCGTGAATACATCCTTGTAGGCTCGACTCCAGCATCCATGCTGGAGACGGTCCTGAAGAAAGCTCCCC
>CAZKCY010000318.1:0-3621 GCA_964551155.1 uncultured Marinimicrobium sp.
GTGAGTCTGGCCGGTTTGGAGGCGGTGCACTCGGGCTTGGCTCAGGGTCATCGGCACAGCGAACCGGAATCTACGCTTGACCATGACCATGACCATGACCACGACCACGACCACGAAGACCGGGCTCAGGATTCCGAACCCACTCGGGAGTCAGGGCACCAGGCTTTGGCCGCTACTCCAGAGAGCATCACCGCCGCTTTGGTCGGACTCAAGTCTCGCGCCGCCACCTTTCAGGTTCAGCGCCAGATTAATACCTACGAAGGCGAACCACTGATGGCGGTACTGCCGGGGGTGGCCTTGAACGAACTCTGGCAAATGCTTTCGACGGTAGAGAATTTGCTGTTTCTGATCAGTGCTCTGGTGCTGCTGGCCACGCTGGTGGGGATGATGACCATGCTTCTGGCCTCGATGAAGGAGCGCCAACGGGAGCTCGCCATATTGAGAACCCTGGGCGCCGGCGGCTGGTCTATCTTTGGGTTACTGCAGTTGGAGGTATTGCTGTTAACCCTCGGCGGCCTCTTGCTGGGCTCTGGCGTTTTGACCGCGGGTCTTTGGTTGGCTCAACCCTGGCTCGCGGCTCAATTCGGGCTTTTTATTGGGATTAATCCGTTGGGCGGGCAAAGTGCGTATATCCTTGCAGGAATATTGTTTTTAGCCGCACTTTTGGGCTGTGCTCCAGCCCGTGTTGCTTACCGTCGAGCGCTGAGCGAAGGCTTGACGCCCAGGTTGTAAAAATCTGCCTAAGCCTTGCTCATTTGCGCTATTGTTAGGGATGCGGATCGGCGGGCGCAATATGCTCGCAAGGCCAACGAATACTCAGGGAGAAAACTATGCTGCTGTTGTCTTTTGTGCTGATTCTGGTTTTGCTGGGAGCGCTCTTTTATCACCGAGTGAGCCTCCCTCTGGGATCGGCGGCCCTGGTTGCGGCCTGGCTGGTGTTGGGCCTGCTGAGCCCCGTGCTCTGGTCGCTCTGGCTGGTAGTGCCGCTGGCGGCGCTATTGATATTGCTGAATCTCCCCCTGGTGCGTCGACCGATCATCTCCAAGCCAGTGTTCAAAGCCATGGCCAAGGTCATGCCCAGCATGAGCCCCACCGAGCGCGAGGCCTTGGATGCCGGCAGCACCTGGTGGGAGCAGGATCTGTTCAGCGGTCACCCGGACTGGCACAAGTTTGCCCAGATAAGCCTGCCCCAGCTCAGTAAAAAGGAAGAGTCTTTCCTCGACAATGAGGTCAACGAGCTGTGCGCCATGCTCGATGAGTGGGACATTCACAACAACCGCAAAGATTTGCCCCCCGAAGCTTGGGATTACCTGAAGAAAAAAGGCTTTTTCGGCCTGATTATCCCCAAGGAATACGGCGGCCACGATTTTACCCCCTACGCCCAGAGCCGGGTGATGAGCAAAATCGCCAGCCGCTCGGTGACCGCGGCGGTAACCGCTATGGTGCCGAACTCCCTGGGGCCGGGCGAATTGCTGATGAAATACGGCACCGACGAGCAGAAAAAGCGCTGGCTGCCGGGACTGGCCGACGGCAGCGAGATTCCCTGTTTTGGCCTGACGGGCCCGGAGGCGGGCTCAGATGCCGGCTCGATTCCCGATACCGGCATCGTCTGCAAGGGCGAGTTTGACGGCAAAGAAGTGCTGGGCCTGAGGCTCAACTTCAGCAAGCGCTGGATCACCCTCGCGCCGGTGGCCACGGTGATTGGCCTGGCGTTCAAGCTTCACGATCCCGACAAGCTGCTGGGCGACAAGAACAAAACAGATTACGGCATTACCTGTGCGTTGCTGCCGGCCGATCATCCCGGCGTGGAAATCGGCAAGCGCCACAACCCAGGCTCGCCTTTTATGAACGGCCCGATCAAAGGCGAGGATGTGTTCATTCCGGTGGACTGGATCATCGGCGGTGCTTCCATGGCCGGTAAAGGCTGGCGCATGCTGATCGAGTGTTTGGCTGCCGGTCGGGGCATTTCCCTGCCGTCCATGGCCACCGCCAGCGGTGAAATGTGCTATCGCAATGTGGGCGCTTACGCGCGCATTCGGCGCCAGTTTAACTTGGAAGTAGGGCGCTTCGAAGGCGTTCAGGAGGCCACTTCCGAAATCGCCGCCGGCGCCTACACCCTAGAGTCCATGCGCCAGCTGGTCACCAAAAGCCTGGAGCAGGGCAAGGCACCCTCGGTGGTCACTTCCATCGCCAAATACCACGCCACCGAGCTGATGCGCACTTCAGTCAATCACGGCATGGACGTCTGCGGTGGTCGCGCCATCCAAATGGGGCCGCGCAACTTTTTGGCGCTGCCCTACCAGAGCATTCCGGTGGGCATCACCGTTGAAGGCGCCAATATTCTCACCCGCTCATTGATGATCTTTGGTCAGGGCGCGATTCGCTGCCATCCCTTCCTGGTGGATGAAATCGAAGCTATGCAGAGCGAAGATCAGGCGGCGGGCTTGAAGAAATTCGACCGGGTGTTTATCCGCCATTTGGGCCATGTGCTCAGCAACGCCATGCGCACCAAAGTGATGGGCTTTACCCGGGCGATATTCACCAAAACGCCGGAAAACGCCGACGACTTCAGCCGCCGCTGGTACCAGCGCATTAACTTGATGAGTGCCGGTTTGGGTATAGCCGCGGATACTGCATTGGGTGTTTTGGGTGGCGATCTGAAACGGCGCGAATTGCTGTCGGCGCGCCTGGGCGATGTGCTCAGCCAGTTGTTTATCGCCTGTAGCATTTTGAAATACCACTCCACCCACGCGCGCACCGAAGAAGAGGACGCCCACGCTCACCACAGCTTGACCATGGCGCTCTACGCGGCTCAGGAGGCGTTTTACGACTTCTACGCCAACTTCCCGGTGCGCCCGCTGGCCAAAGGCCTGCAGTGGATGACCTTCCCCTTCGGCCGAATTGTCAGCAAACCCAGTGATGATTCCATACGCCGTCTGGGCGATCTGATCATGGAAGACAATCCGGTGCGCAAGGAGCTGGCTCAGTATCTCTATGTCAGTAAGGACCCTGAAGACGCCACCGGCCGGGTCGAAAGCACTTACCAGATGCTGTTAAGTTTGGGACCGGTGTGGGACGATTTCGTCAAAGCCCAAGGTAAAGGCAAGTTGAAAGGGGCTAGTTTGGAAGAGCGTCTTAAAGACGCTGCGGAGCAAGGCATAATCCGCGAAGCGGACATAGAGAAGTTGCGGGAATACGACGCCCGCCGCTACGACTGTTTGCTGACCGACGCCTTCGATAAGCTATAGCGGGCGGTGGGCGATCCCACCCTACACCAGCTCCAATGTAGGGTGGACACGGCCCACCTACGAGTCAACTCGATTAGCGCCCAACGAAAAATTCTTCGAGACAATCCTAACCCGGCGTTGCCGAAGCGTCCGATTTCTCGATTTGCTCTCCCGCTTCCATGCAAGCTTCATAATCAGCTTGGCTGGCGCGGTCATTGCAATAGTAATGATCGTTGTTTTGCCCGTGGGTACAACCGAGGGAGCCGAGGTAAATCAATAGCAAAATAGCGCAAGAGAGGTTTTTCATAGTCCCAATCCGAAAGGTGGGGAAGAGGAAGGAATATGGCGCACCCGGCAGGGTGAAGGCAAGCGTTTACAAAACATGTTTTGTGCG
>CAZKCY010000319.1:0-2030 GCA_964551155.1 uncultured Marinimicrobium sp.
CATAGTGACCGAGCTGCGCGAGGGCGTGCAGCTGGAAAGAGTCATGTCCAACAGCTTTGGGTTCGGCGGCACCAACGCCTGCCTGGTGTTTCAAAAGTATTGATGCGTTGACGGGAAACGGGGAACGGGGAACGCCTCACTGGCGCCCTCCGGTCCCCGTCTGAGGTCCCACCACTTTTAGTGCCTTGCCCGTTCACCGTTCTCCGCTTCCCGCTCCCCGCTCAGCGCGATCATGCAACCACTGTTTGATCATTGGTACCAGACTGGGCCTCCAGGAGCGCACCTGGACACCGAAGGCGTCTCTTATTCGCTCGCAGCTGAGTACCGCGCTTACCGGCTCCGTTTCAGGGCTGGCTTCCAAAGCCCGAATTTCGGCCGATTTTTCCAGGACATCCAGCTGCACTAGGCTGTGCGAAACCTGGTCGGCAAAATCCGCTTGGCTGCAGGCATCGCCGCTGCAATAGTGCATGATTCCCCAATTTTCTGCACCACAGCTAATTTGCTTGGCGAGCGCTACCGCCACCCGCGCCACGTCGGAAACAGCCGTAGGAGCGCCGCGCATACGGGCATTCACGGATACCGGCTCGGCATCCAACATTTGTTTTAGCAATCGAGTGAGTAAATTTTCTCCCCGACTACTCAACACCCAGCTCAAACGCAGCACTATGTGTCGGGGCAATGCCGCCAGAGCCTGCTCGGCCTCGAGAAAGGCGCGCCCGGACGCACTGGTTGGCGACGTGGAATCCTGCTCGGCATGGCTGCTTCTGTTGTCGCCCCCAAAAACCCTATAGCTGGAGAATTGGATCACCGGGAGGTTGAGAGGAAATACTGCGGACGCCAGGTTGCTAGCCGCTTGAACCAGCAAACTCATGTCAGCTTCACTCGGGCCATCGAGCCAACCCAAACTATTGATGACAATGTCGGGCTTTACCCGGCACAAGTAGGCTTCCACCTGAGTGAGGTTTTTCCAGTCGAGCTCATCAAAACGGGGGGTCAACAAGTTGAAGGACTCGCGCTCAAGCTCGTGCTCGAGTGCGAGCCCCAAGGGCGTGGACGAATCTGTTAACAATAGTTTCAAGCTACAACCGGTTATGAGTTTTGATGTCAGCGCCCAGGGAAAGTGGAGCAAAAGTTAAATCAAGTCTCGCTCCCAGTCTATCGACTAGCCAGTCAACCAGGGTCTAGAAAGGAATATCGTCGTCAAAACTGTCGAAGCCGCCTGCGGGTTGCTGAGCAGGCTTCTGCTGAGGCCGCTGGCCGCCACCTTGACTCTGGCCCGAAGGAGCATTGCCATAGGATTGCTGCCCACCATAGCCGGGGTCTTGCGACTGATCATAACCAGAACCACCGCCGTAGTTGGCGCCGCCGCCCGACTCACCGCGGCTGTCGAGCATCTGCATTTCGCTGGCCACGATTTCCGTGGTGTAACGGTCTTGTCCATCCTGGCCCTGCCACTTGCGAGTGCGCAAAGAACCCTCGATGTAGCATTTGCTGCCTTTTTTCAGATACTCACCGGCAATTTCGGCCAAGCGGTTGAAAAATACTACCCGGTGCCATTCGGTGCGCTCCTGGGGTTGACCGGTTTGTTTGTCTTTCCAGGTCTCCGAAGTGGCGATATTGACGTTGGTTACCGCACCGCCGGAGGGCATGTAGCGGATTTCCGGATCCTGTCCCAGATTCCCGATCAGAATAACTTTGTTGATACCTCGAGCCATAGCAATCTCCTCTGTCGCCGGCATCGCGTTCGCGTCGGCAAGCGTTATGATTTGTGCGCCCTGCGGAACAGCTCAACAGGGCTTTAGTAATACAAGCGGCCGTTAACTCGGGCCTTTTTTTGGGGTATGAAATTCTTAATTGAACCTGTCACATCTGCAGTGCTAAGCCAACTGCGGTTAATGCACCAGCTTACACCAGCAAGCCGTAAGCGTCACTGACTGCATGCCCGCTAGCCCTAGCTTTGGGTCTCTGGAGTGGCATTTCGCGCCGCGCTCCGATTTACCAGCTCATGGAGCTGCTGGCGATCCACCCGC
>CAZKCY010000319.1:2040-3608 GCA_964551155.1 uncultured Marinimicrobium sp.
TCTGGGTCGACTTTCAAGTAGGCGGTATCTTCCGAGGAAATAACCACCACTTCCTCGACTCCCGGCAAGTCGCGCATGCGCTCAGCCAAAGGCTCGGCGGCCTGTCCCTGCAGGGGTATCAGAACACTGGCCAGATAGCGCGGCGGTCGCATAAACCAAGCAATCAACAGCCAAGCCAGCACAAACAGCGCGCACATCAACAATACCGCGCTGCCGCCGTAACTCTGCCAAAGCCAGCCGCCCAGAGCGCCGCCGACAAAGGCCCCCAGAAACTGACAACTGGAGTATATCCCGGTAGCCGTCCCCTTACCCCCCGCTGGCGCCAACTTGCTGACCAGCGACGGCAGAGTGGCCTCGAGCAAATTGAACGCCACAAAAAAACCGAACAGCGCCAGAAGGGTGCCAACCAGGCTGGCGCCGCCTCCCCAGAGGCCAAGCTCCATCAAGCCCAGCAGGGCTATGGCACCGAGAAATACCGGTTTTATCTGCCGGCGTTTCTCCGCCAGAATAATAAAAGGCAGCATCAGTACGAACGCCCCGGCCAGCAGCGGAAAGTAAACCAGCCAGTGCTGATCGCGCGCCAAGCCAAGATCGGCCAACAGTGGAGGAACCACCACGAAGCTGGCCATTAATACCAAATGCAAAACAAAGATACCCAGATTCAGGCGCAGTAAATCGGGATTCTTGAGAGTCTTCAGCAGTAAGCGAGGAACGGCTCCGGATTCGCGCCGGGGACCGCTGCGCCCGACACTGGGCACCACCTTCCAAACCAGATAAATGCCCACCAGCCCGAGCGCGCCAGTGAGCCAGAATATTGCCGCCATGCCGCCCCAACTGGCCAACAACGGACCGAGTATCAGCGCCAGGGAGAATGAAACCCCGATGGAGGCACCAATCAGCGCCATGGCCTTGGTGCGATTTTCTTCCGAGGTCAAATCCGCCAGCAACGCCATAACCGCGCTGGCGATGGCGCCTCCGCCCTGAAGCAGCCGCCCCAGAATCAGTTCGAGCATGGTTTCGGCTTGCGCCGCCAGAACACTGCCGAGGGTAAAAATCAGCAAGCCGGCCACAATCACCGGCTTGCGGCCTATGCGATCAGACAGGACGCCAAAAGGTATCTGCAGCAGCGCCTGACTGAAACCGTAGGCACCCAGCGCAACGCCCAACAAAAAAGGACTGCTGCCGGCGTATTCCTCGCCGTACAGGGCCAGCACCGGCAGCACCATAAACAGCCCCAGCATGCGGAATGCATAGAGCGCCGCCAGCGAACCGACCACGCGGCGTTCAAAAGGGGCATTGGCGGAGAATTGCACGGCTGGACAGGCTCCTGAAAGCACGTAAATTAAGACGGAGCGGATTCTAACACACTGAGCTGGCGCAGCCTGCTTCGGTATCAAGCTGGGTGACCTTGAGCGGACGGTTGTGCGTATAATGCAAGGTTTTGGCAGTACGGGTGTTGTTGATGGATAAGATCATCGTTAGGGGTGCGCGCACCCACAATCTGAAGAACATCGATCTGGATATCCCGCGCGAGAAGCTGGTGGTGATTACCGGGCTCTCGGGCTCGG
>CAZKCY010000320.1:0-714 GCA_964551155.1 uncultured Marinimicrobium sp.
TTTTGTGCAATGCGGGCGATCAGTTGTTCCACTTTTTTGCCCACGATCATCATCATGGCGGCAAATTCGTCGATCACCACCACGATTGACGGTAGAGTTTCCACCTCCGGCGCCGGAGCCTGGTCCTCCCCGGCCTCGTAGTGCTCCTCCGGCTTCCAGAGCGGATCCTTGATCGGCTCGCCGGCCCGGCGGGCGTCTTCCACCTTGCGGTTATAGCCGGCGAGGTTGCGCACGCCTAAGGCCGCCATCAATTTGTAGCGCCGCTCCATCTCGCCCACACACCAGCGCAAGCCATTGGCGGCGTCTTTCATGTCGGTAATCACCGGAGTGAGCAAATGGGGAATGCCTTCGTAGACCGAAAGCTCGAGCATCTTGGGGTCCACCAGCATCAGGCGCACCTGCTCGGGGGTGGATTTGTACAGCAGGCTCAGCAGCATGACGTTGACGCCCACCGATTTACCCGACCCGGTGGTACCGGCCACCAGCAAGTGCGGCATTTTGGCCAGATCGGCGGTCACCGGCTCGCCGGAAATATCGTGTCCCAAAGCCATAGTCAGCACCGAGCGCGATTTGGCATACAGATCGGAGCTTAAGACTTCACTCAAACGCACGATTTCCCGATGCTCGTTGGGAATTTCGATCCCCATGACCGATTTACCGGGAATCACCTCCACCACCCGCACACTGATCACCGCCAGAGAGCGCGCCAAATCT
>CAZKCY010000320.1:724-3584 GCA_964551155.1 uncultured Marinimicrobium sp.
GCCAAATCTTTCGCCAAATTGGTAATCCGACTGGCTTTTACGCCGGGCGCAGGCTGAATTTCAAATCGGGTTACCACTGGCCCTGGCTGAACCGATACCACTTCAATATCAATGTTGAAATCCTTCAGCTTCAGCTCGAGCAGCTTGGACATGGCTTCAAGAGACTCTTTGGAAAACGCCTTGTCACTGTGCGGATCAGCCGGATCCAAGAGCTTGATTGAAGGTAGTTCACCCTCGGGCGCCGCTTCTGGACTTTCAAACAGCGAAGCCTGTTTGGCTTGCGGAGGTGGCGGTGGCGGCGGTTGCCTCTTGGGCGGTTCGGTAATGGTGGGAGGCACTCTTTTGGCCTCGGTCTGAACATGCTTGGCCACCGCCTCGCGTCTATGCTTCTGAGCTTCACGGGCTTGGCGCCGCTCGGCGCGTCTGTGCTGCCAATGGGTGTAGGTGTTGCCGAGCTTTTCTAGCCCCAACAAAGTCAAACGGCCGGTCTCATCCATCAAAGCCAGCCAGGAAAGGTCGGTAAAAATGGTCAAGCCGAACAAAAATACTGCCAACAGCAGCAAGGTGCCACCGGTGTAATTGAAGGCCCCGGTAACCGATTCGGCCACAGCGGCACCCAGAAGACCGCCATTGGAAAATGGCAGGCCAACACCTTCAGGGTAATGCATGGTAACCAGCCCGGTGCCGGCGAGCATGACCAGAATTAGCCCGACCAAACGCAGGGCCAGCAGCAGGCCATCGAAGCCACTCTGACGGTCACGCTCGCGAAAAACCTGCCAGGCTTTGTAACCCAGCATCAAGGGGAACAAATAGGCTAAATAACCAAAGAGCGAGAAAAACACGTCGGCCAGCCAGGCTCCCGCGGGACCACCGGCATTCTGAATTTGGCCATTGTCACCGGTATGCGACCATCCGGGATCGCCCGGATCGTAGCTGACCAGGGTCAGGAGTAAATAAACGCTGATTGCCACCAGGCCGATAAGCGCGCCTTCTCTCAAGACCCGCCCGACCATGCCGTTGGTGGGAGCGGCGCTGGCAACTGACTGACTGGATTTGGTGGTCTTCAAAAGAAATATCCTACTGGTAAATAAACGAGGCCATTCTAGCAGTCTGGTGAAAAACTATCTGCGTGGCCGATGGGCTCGGGTATAAGAGGAGGTTATGAAATATCTGCGACTCAAGCATTATCCTATATTAATAGGCCGACTCATAGGTTTAGACAATGCATCGTATTGGCTCATACAATTTTGCGCGCCTCGGGTGATTCACTTATGATGGCCTCCATCTGATAACCCACCTTTTCCAATTTAAGGACGTCTTACATGAGCGATGCACAGCACCATCGTCTGATTATTCTCGGCTCCGGCCCCGCCGGCTACACCGCCGCTATCTATGCTGCCCGTGCCAACCTCAAGCCGGTAATCATCACCGGCATCCAGCAAGGCGGTCAGTTGACCACCACTACCGATGTGGAAAACTGGCCCGGCGGCCCCGACGGCCTGCAGGGCCCGGACTTGATGGTACAGCTGCAAGAGCACGCCGAGCGCTTTGATACTCAAATTATTTTCGATCATATCAACGAAACCGATTTGAGCCAGCGCCCCTTTACCCTCAAAGGCTCTGAAACCTATACCTGCGATGCGCTGATTATTGCCACCGGTGCGTCAGCCCAGTATCTGGGGCTGCCCTCCGAAGAAGCCTTTATGGGCAAGGGCGTCAGCGCCTGCGCAACCTGCGACGGCTTCTTCTATAGAGATCAGAAAGTCGTGGTAATCGGCGGCGGCAACACCGCCGTGGAAGAGGCTCTGTACCTCTCCAACATCGCCAGCGAAGTGACCCTTGTGCATCGTCGCGACCAGCTGAAGGCGGAGAAAATGCTTCAGGACAAGATTTTCTCCAAGGCGGAAAAGGGCAACATCAACATTGTTTGGGATCACACCCTGGACGAAGTGCTGGGTGACGACTCGGGTGTCACCGGCGTGCGCCTAAAAAGCCGACTGAACGACACCACTCAGGAGTTGGATGTTCAGGGCGTCTTTATCGCTATCGGCCACAAGCCCAACACCGATATTTTCGCCGGCCAGCTGGACATGCAGGACGGCTACCTGAAAGTGAAGAGCGGTACCGAAGGCAATGCCACGGCGACCAGTGTACCGGGTGTTTTCGCCGCCGGCGACGTATCAGATCACGTTTACCGTCAGGCAATCACCTCAGCCGGTGTGGGTTGTATGGCCGCACTGGATGCCGAGAAGTACCTGGACAACATTAAGATTGAATCTCCCTAAGCACGAGCGCCCGGGACCGCTAATGCGGTCCCGGGAACAAACATGATCCACCTCCCCTGGCTTGAAGCCGATAAGCTCGAATTCCCACCCCTAGAGGCCGCTCTGGAAGAACCCAATGGCCTGCTGGCAGCGGGCGGAGACTTGAGTCCGGAGCGATTACTGCGCGCCTATCGTGCGGGCATTTTTCCCTGGTACTCATCGGGCCAGCCCATTCTCTGGTGGAGCCCCAATCCCCGCACAGTGGTCTTTCCAGCGCGCTTTCACCTCTCCCGGAGCCTGCGCAAAACACTGCGCAAAGGCCTTTTTCAAGTCAGCGCCGATACCGCTTTTTCCTCGGTAATCAACGCCTGCGCCGCACCTCGCCAGAGAGCTTCAGGCACTTGGATTACTCCGGAGATGAACGCCGCCTATTGCGAGTTACATCGCCTGGGCTACGCCCATTCGATTGAGGTTTGGCAGGAACAAAAGCTGGTCGGGGGCGTCTACGGTTTAGCGCTGGGACGGGTGTTCTTTGGCGAATCCATGTTCAGCCGGGTCGACAATGCCTCCAAGGTCGCCTTCGCTCACCTGGCTTG
>CAZKCY010000321.1:0-3581 GCA_964551155.1 uncultured Marinimicrobium sp.
CGGAAATCCTGACGGCGCATGGCGCGCGCATAGTAGCAGAAAAGACCAGAGATGCTGCGGCTGGCGTATGAACTGTTATAATCCGCGACCTGATTGGGCGACCTGATCATCAAGCCGGGATGGCGGAACTGGTAGACGCAGTGGACTCAAAATCCACCGGTGGCAACACCGTGCGAGTTCGACTCTCGCTCCCGGCACCATCACACCTTCCAATGACTTCCAAAGAAATTCATAAAACCAGCGCCATACAAGCGTTTAAGCCGCTCCTTTCGGCCTGGCTGATCCAAGCAAGTTCGCTAAAATCCGGGGGCATCTGGGGGTAGTTTTGGAGGCACAAGATTATCCTCATCTCGTTCGATTAATCCCGGAATCGAATTCGCTGTCGCGGGGGGAAGAATCAACGCATTCCAACCCGAGTAGTTTATGTCGCCATACGACGCGCGAAGCCAAATGATAAAAACTAGTTGATGGTGGTGGGCTCTACCTGCTCATCCATACCAATGGCAGTAAAAACTGGCGACTTAAATACCATCATGTCCGCAAGGAGAAACCCCTCGCCCTAGGCATCTATCCTCGAGCCCATTGGCGGAAGCCAGGGAAGCACGCGAAGATGCGAAACGGCTATACACGGAACTAAGTACACATCGGTTCCAACGTTGCTGGAAGGACTGGAAGTGGTTGTGCAACGCACAAAGCAGGGACGTTTAAATCACTTACTAATTCCAGGAAAATTATATTAAAGAATTCATGGTTACTGTTCAGTCAGCTTGGCTTGGGCTCGGAATTCTTTATTCATAGAGAAGCCATGACCAGTTCTCGAGGTAGTGATTTATGACCCTCGCAAGCGTGAAAGACCTTGCCCAGGTTAACCGGGAACTACACCCTGACCTGCTGCTCCAGGCAGCCCACATCTATGGCAACAATCCCGTGTTTGTAGTGGAAGCGAACACGCGACGTATCCTTGCCGCCAGTGCAGCTGTGGAACGGGTATTCGGTTATCCGCCCGAAGAAACGGTCGGCTGGACCACCGAATTTCTGCATGTTGATGAAAAGCGCTTTCGTGTGTTTGACGAACTCAGTGCGCCCAGTGTGGCAGCTGGAGAAGCTTTCCGTTGTCATTATCAGATGAGACGGCTCAATGGCGAGGCATTTGATACGGAACATTTTATCCACCCTGTCACCGACGAAGCAGACCGGTTATTGGCAGTGGTCAGTATTGTCCGTGATCTCAGCGACCCCGATACACTCCCTCTGCCCTCCGCCGAGACTATCCATCGTCAGGTTTTGGATGAGAAGATACCGGGGGCGGTCTTCCAATGGGTCCGTCGCCCCGACGGGAGTTATTCGTACAATTTCTTTCGAGGCGATCTCCTCAGTCGACTCGGACTGACAGCGTCCATCGCCAAGAGCGACTCTGAAGCCATGATCCAGCGTTTATCGCAGGATGAGCGGCAGCGCCTGCTGGATCACCTGGAACGCACCGCCACCAGTCTATCGGTGCTGGACCTGGAGCTTTCGATTCAAGCCGAGTCCGGCGAGATGGTCTGTATCCGCGGAATATCACAGCCGTGCTTTGAGAAGGACGGCAGCGTGGTGTGGGACGGAATTTTGTTGGATATGACGGACCAGCGGCATTCTGAGCACGAATTATATTATCTGACCACACATGATTATCTAACCGGCCTGCCGAACCAAAAGTTATTTGAGGAGCGCATTAATGCGGTTATTCCGGAAGTTAGGGAGACCGGTGAAAAATTGCTGGTAGGCATCCTCAATATCGACCGTTTTCGATCCATCAATCAGGTTTACGGCTTCAGCCAGGGCGACGACCTCCTACGGCAACTGGCCGACCGGCTGCAGACCGTAGCCCATAGTAACAACATGGTTGCCCGGTTCCACGGCGACGAATTCCTGTTCTTTTTTCAAGGCCTTAAGGATGAGGAGGCCGTGTCGGCCCGCGTCCACAATATTATCCACTGCTTCGCCGAACCGATGGAGCTGGGGACACAAGAGCGGGTCTCGCTGACGGCCCAATTTGGCCTGACGATGTTCCCCGATCAAGGCGAGACTGCCGAAGACCTGTGCGAACAGGCCGATGTAGCTTTGCGACACACTCGGGCTAAGTCCGAGCAAACTTTTGCCTTTTACTCCCGGACCATGTCGGAAAGCGTGATAGCTTCCGTTGAATTGGAGAAGGCCCTGTCCTGGGCCATCGAATCGCGGGTTATAGAAGCGCACTACCAGCCGCAGTACGAGCTGGCCAGCGGCCGGCTGTGTGGGTTTGAGACGCTGGCGCGCTGGCCGAGAGAGGATGGCTGGGTATCGCCCGGGCGATTTGTGCCGCTCGCCGAAGAGACTGGCCTAATTTATCCCCTAAGCTCGCTTATGGTAGAGAAAACCCTGTCAGACATCGTCGCTAGCCACCACGCGGATCTGGTGTTACCGCCGGTAGCAATCAATATTTCTGCACTGGCCTTACGTCGGCCTGAATTCACGGACTGGCTGGTTGAAACGCTCACCGAAACCGGGGTGACGGCAGAAGATGTCGTGCTGGAGATCACCGAGTCGGCCTTCCTGCATAATTTTGAACGTGCCCTTGAGGTAATGACGGTTCTAGAATCGCACGGATTACAGTTCTCCATGGACGATTTCGGAACCGGCTATTCATCGCTGAGCTACCTGTCCAAACTGCCTTTCCACATACTCAAGGTGGACAAGAGCTTTGTCGAGAAAGTCGATTCAGACCCGCGGACGCGAGCTGTGGTTAACGGCATTATTGATCTCAGCCACAACCTGAATTTGAAAGTTGTTGCGGAAGGCGTAGAAAGAGAAGAACAATTGAAACTGCTTCAGGAGATGGGATGCGATGTCGTACAGGGCTTCTTGTTCGCCCGGCCGGAACCTTTGGAGAATTTTCATGAGGAATTGCGTGCCAACCGTCCGCACCATTTTCATATCTCATAACGAAGTAAAGCGCTCATTCTCTTTCAAGAACGCTTACCAAGCGGCACATACAGCCCGTCGCCGGCCGTTAACAACAGCCTCAGGCCGCCTTTGCACGCGTTTGCGTAACATCTCATGCCGATAGCTGCTGCCACTAGCCGAATACCCTTTCTCAATTCTGTCTCGCCAAACCTGCAATGATTAGCGGACTGGTTCGCAAGATGTCTCGTTCACAGTATTTTGACCAGAGGTGTTTGCTAGAACTGTATCTACTTTTTGTTCGTTGATTGTGGTAACGATTAACATCGCGCGCCAGGAAACGTAGTGTCTATTCTTCACTGACGGTCCAGCCGTTTGATGGGATAATAATTCGTTCATCCTATAGCAGTAGGGCCTGGCTGCCATTTGAGCACGGTTCATTAGAACAAAGCGCCATGCCGCCTTGACCTGCCATGGTGCATTTATACATCGGCTCAGCAACTAATAACAAAGGCAACAAGATAAAAGAAATAAGACAGTGACACGTATATATGGATTGTAATGCGACCAGCGCTCCCTGATGCTTATCTGGATCAAGCCACAGGTCAAGGATGAAACATCAAAAAACTGCCCCGTAGCATTTAGTCATTACGTTCTGT
>CAZKCY010000322.1:0-3579 GCA_964551155.1 uncultured Marinimicrobium sp.
CTCATTACCAGACCACGGCGCCGGAAATCTGGGATCAGACCCAGGGCCGAATAACCCATTTCATTAGCTCCATGGGCACTACCGGCACCATCATGGGCTGCTCGCGTTATTTCAAAGAACGCAATCCGAACATTCAGATAATCGGCCTGCAGCCCGAAGAAGGCGCCAGCATACCGGGTATCCGGCGCTGGCCCGAGGCCTATTTGCCCAAGATTTACGATTCATCGCGGGTCGATAAGGTGGTCAATATGTCCCAGCAGTTGGCCGAAGACACTATGCGGGCACTGGCGCGCGAAGAGGGCATCTGCGCGGGAGTGTCCTCGGGCGGTTCGGTGGCGGCGGCTCTGGAATTGAGCCGCGAAGTGACTAACGCGGTAATTGTGGCTATTGTCTGCGACCGGGGCGACCGCTACCTGTCTTCGGGGGTGTTCAATTAGCAAGCGACGGCCCGATCGCGCTCGATCCTCCCGCTCGCCTGGCAAGCATTCAAAAGGGGGGCATAGGCACAATTCCTCCAAGGCTTTGAATCAACCTCTGCCCGGTTTGACCGTTGAACGTCTAAGCCACGACGGTCGCGGCATCAGTCGCTGGCAGGGTAAGACCTTGTTCGTCGAAGGCGCCTTACCGGGAGAGTTGGTAGATGCTCGCCTGGTGCACGAGCAGGGCCGCTACGCCGAAGCGGTGGCGGACAACATCATCGAGGCTGCCCCCGAGCGAGTGGTACCGCCGTGCGTATATTACGATCGCTGCGGCGGCTGCCAGTTTCAACATCTGGCGCCCGAACATCAGCTGCAGGCCAAGCAAACCGCGTTATTGGAGCAGCTTCAGCGCACCGCAGGCTTGGCCCCCGAGCGGTTGTTGGCGCCCATCGAATCGGTCAGTCAGGGCTATCGCTCTCGAGCGCGCCTGGGAGTCTGGTATCCCCGCGCGGGGGGCGTGACTCTGGGCTTTCGTCAGCGCCGCAGTCGCGAGCTGGTGGATATAGCCCACTGCCTGGTATTGGAGCCGGCGATCGACCGCCTGCTGATGCCGCTCAAAGATTGGCTGAGCAAGCTACAAAGCCGCGAAGCGGTCAGCCACATTGAGCTGATTGCAGCCCGGGAGGGACCTGCCGCGGTGCTGCGGCAATTAAAGCCACTGACCGACTCCGATTTGAATGCACTTGCCCAGCTTGAGAAGAATGAAGGGGCTAAGCTTTGGCTACAAGACAGCAGTGAGGGGTCGTTAAAGACGCTGAGCGGAGAGCTTTGTGATCCCCGCTTGAGTTACCGCCTGGCCGAGTTTGACCTTGAGTTGGGCTTTCACCCGCAGGATTTCACTCAGGTCAATGCCCGGGTCAACGAGGCCATGATTGCCCAGGCCATGGCTCTATTGAAGCCCACTCCCGAGGATCGGGTACTGGATTTATTTTGTGGTATCGGCAACTTTACGCTAGCATTGGCGCGCTTCGCGGGCCAGGTGGTAGGGGTGGAAGCGGTGGAATCCATGGTGCTGCGCGGGCGCGAGAACGCCCGTCTGCAAGGCCTGGAGAACCTGGACTTTATCGCCGCTGATCTGACCCAGTTGACGGGGTCCGCGCTGGCCAAGCGAGTCGGCAAGGTATCGGCTCTGCTTCTGGACCCCCCTCGGGAAGGGGCCCGGGAAATTTTGGCGGGTATTGGGCAACTTGCGCCCGAGCGGCTGGTCTATGTCTCCTGTAATCCAGCGACTCTCGCCCGCGACGCGGGATTGCTGGCTGAGCAAGGTTACCGACTGGAAGCTGTGGGGGTGCTCGATATGTTTCCCCATACCGCGCATGTGGAATCCATGGCGCTGTTTCGGCGCGCCTGACGAGCGATTTTGATAGCTTAAGAATTGACTGAATCCTAGTGGGTAAAATACACGCTTTCCCACAATAGGCAATTAATCAAAAGAGGGGCAGGCAGCTCCTCAGGTGTCTGAATAGATCATGGTAAAAGTCAGAGAAGACCATCCCATTGCCGAAGACGGTAATGTTGATATCCATGCCTGGGTAGAGCGGCTCAGTGCCGGACAGAAATTGCCTGAAAGCGCGCGCGCCGAATTGCGCCGCGCGGGCGAGATAGCCGCGGCCGCCGACAATCTGCCCGCTCAGCTCGAACACAGTTGGGGCCCCGAGAGCAGCAGCTTTCGCATCGGCCTGGAAATGGCCGAAATTCTCGCCGATTTGCAGTTGGACCCGGAAACTCTGGTGGCGGCGATTCTCTATCGCGCGGTGCGCGAGCAAAAGCTGACCCTCGAGGAAGTTCAAAAAGCCTTTGGCGAAACCGTCGCCAAATTGATCAAAGGCGTGCTGCGCATGGCCGCGATCAGCTATCAGCGCGGCGAGGAAGACGAGCGGGTTTTCGGCCGCCAGTCGGAAGAGCAGGCTGAAAATATCCGCAAGATGCTGGTGGCCATGGTCGACGATGTGCGCGTCGCCTTGATCAAGCTGGCCGAGCGCACTTGTGCGATACGGGCGGTGAAAAACGCCACTCCTAAGCGCCGCCGCCAGGTGGCGCGCGAGGTCGCCGATGTCTACGCGCCTCTGGCTCATCGTCTGGGTATTGGCCATATTAAGTGGGAGCTTGAGGATCTTTCCTTTCGCTACCTGGAGCCGCTCGATTATAAGCGCATCGCCAAGCTTCTGGACGAGCGTCGACTCGATCGGGAAGAGTACATCGACAAGGTCCTGACCCTTTTGCGCCAGGAGCTGGTGATCGCCGAAATCCCCGGCGAAGTCACCGGCCGGGCCAAGCATATCTACAGTATCTGGCGCAAAATGCAGCGCAAAGGCATTAGCTTTGCCCAGGTGTATGACATTCGTGCGGTGCGCATATTGGTGCCTTCGGTGCGCGACTGTTATACCGCTCTGGGGATTGTTCACAGCCTCTGGCGCAATGTGCCGCACGAGTTTGACGACTATATCGCCTCGCCCAAAGAGAATGGCTACCGTTCGCTGCATACCGCGGTGGTGGGTCCGGAAAACAAGGTGCTGGAAATCCAGATTCGCACCTACGACATGCACGACGAAGCCGAACTGGGGGTCTGTGCCCACTGGCGTTACAAAGGCGCCGACCGTGAGGGCAGCGAAGACAGCTACGAGCAGAAAATCGCCTGGTTGCGCCAGGTGCTCGAGTGGCACGACGAGCTGGGCGGCGACAGCCAGCAGCTCAGCGAAGACCTGCGCAATGTGGATCAAGACCGCATCTACGTCTTTACTCCCGAAGGCCACGTGGTAGATCTGCCCAAAACCGCCACGCCTCTGGATTTTGCCTACCGGATTCACACCGATGTCGGTCATCACTGCCGGGGCGCGAAGGTCAACAACCGGATAGTGCCGCTGAATTACCACTTAAATACCGCCGACCAGGTGGAGATTCTGACCGGCAAGCGGGAAGCGCCCAGTCGCGACTGGCTCTCGCCAGCGCTGGGCTATATCAATACTGCCCGGGCCCGGGCCAAGGTGCAGCACTGGTTCAAGCTCCAGGCCCGGGATCAGAACATCGCCGAAGGTCAGGCGCTGCTCGATCGGGAATTCCGGCGGCTGGCGCTTCTGGATCTGGACTTCGAAGCCCTGGC
>CAZKCY010000323.1:0-3577 GCA_964551155.1 uncultured Marinimicrobium sp.
GGCCGCGACAGAGTTGTGATTGCCGATGAGAACAAAGCGTCTCGCAAAGTTTAAAATGACCTATTCATCCATAGGGCCGGACCTACTAGTAGTAGTCGCCGGCCTGCTAATATTTTTGACCACCGCCTGCGATCGTTAAGCGCCCCTGGGAGACCAAAGCGACGACCGCTGGTAGTACAGCGCGAGAAGCTTTCAATTGACAGCCTAGTGCTCCAACCTACTAGAGTTATCGGCCAATTCAGTTAAGTGCGGGACCGGCTGTTCGGCCGACTCAAAAAAGTGATAACTGTTTCGGCCGCCATTTTTAGTCGTATACATGGCAATGTCTGCATTTTGCATCAAAGTCTCGGCATCCATGCCATCTTCCGGGTAAACACTGATGCCAATGCTCAAGGTTATATCGAACTGCTGGCCGTCGATAAGCCGTGGCTCAGCAAACTTGGCCAGCAATTTTTCGGCAATCTGGGCAGCATCCTGGCGCGCTTCGATTTCCGTCAACAGGATTACAAATTCATCACCACTGTGACGACTCACCGTGTCGGTGGCCCTAACACAACTCACAATATCGGCCGCAACTGCGCACAGGAGTTGATCCCCCACGCCATGGCCAAAGGAGTCGTTAACGGCCTTGAAACGATCCAAATCCAAAAACAGCAAGGCGGCTTGCTTGCGATGCCGGCTGGCCATGCCGATGGCGTGCACCAGCCGTTCGGTCAGCAGCATGCGATTGGGAAGCCCAGTGAGAAAATCGTGTTGCGCATGGTGACTCATTTTCTGCGTTACCACTTCAGAACGACGGGCATCGTGAAACACAATAACGGCACCTGCGATTTCCCCTAGGCGATTAAAAATGGGCTTTGCGGACTGTTCAATCGCGATCCGAGCGCCATCGCTGCAGATCAACACCTGCCCCAGCGTTAGCTTCGTCGCTCGGCCTTCGCTCAAGGCCTGTTTGGCGGGACATTCTGCCCGCCGCCGGGTGGCACTATCGACGATGAAGAACACATCTTCGCCCGAGCGCCCCAAGGCCGCTTCCCTCGACCAGCCGGTGAGGGTTTCGGCCACTTGGTTGATATAGCTTACTTTGCCGTATTGATTGACAACCAATACCGCATCGCTAATAGCGTCGAGAGTGACTCGGGCCATGTCTTCGAAAGAGGCGTCGTCAAATGGATCTCTGGGGCTATTTTTGACGCCTAAAGGCCGCCCCCGTCCGTTCAGGTGCTGGAAGCCCACGGACCGCAAAGAAGTGTTCCGCAGCTGGCTTGCAGGCCTGGCTTTTGCGGAGCTGGCGCCGCCATCCGGCGAAGACGTTGTAGACACGGGGGTGTTCCTGAGTTTGACCATAAAAACCATATTAGGCAGCAGCTTTCAATTCGTCTGTGCGCAAGCGCACTGAGAATCGATCAGCTGGGTGATTTGTCCTTATCGAGCACTAATACAGTGGCTAGTGTCGCCCTCGACGCTCGAATTGATAGCGGCCTCGGTACGGGCCAAAACCTCGGCAAAGCGGTCGGCGTCCGGCATGGTTTTGGCCAAATCTAGTTCCGCTGCCGCAGCGGCTGGGCAGCCCTGCTGTTGCAGTACATGAGCCAGATTATTGTAGGTGGCGGCCGAAGGTGCCAGCCGTATGGCATGACGCAGGGCCGCTTCAGCGGCCGGCAGATCGTTCAGGGCGTAGCTTGCGTTCGCCAGAGCCTGCCAGGTGAGAACCTGATCCGGCCAGCGGCGCGTCGCCGCTTTATAGGCTTGCTCTGCAGCCCCGGCTTGCTCCAGCTCCTCGAAGGCGCTGGCAGCCCACAGCCAACCGGCATACTGCGCCGTCGCAGGAGGCTGATCGAGCGGCGCAACCACCATGGCCCAGTGCTGTGCCCGACTCCAGCTTGCCTCAAAGCGGCGGCGACTCATGCGCAGGCGCTCATCGGTGCCCGAGCGCAACAGCAGACTATCCGAAGCGCTGTCATAGCCAATCACGACCGCGTAATGCCACTTGGGTAAAATACCAATGCCCAAATTCTGCATTACTAACACCGGGGTTCCAGCGGCAACTTCCGCCAGCAAGGTTTGCAAGTCGGGCTCCAGCACATAGGGCAAATGACCATGCCGGCGAGTAACGGCGATCATCTCCGACTGCAGACTGCCCTTCAATTCCGGGATATAGACATGCGGCGCCAGGGTCTGTGGAGTTACCTCGACGCCATTGGCCACCAGTACTGTGGCCAGGGCGGCCGGGCCACATTGGTAGCGGGATTGAGGAAAAAATGGCGTGCCCTTGAGTTCGACTTGGGCCTCTGGAAGGTCATAATTTCGCAGCGGCGGCCCGCTAGTGCAGGCCACCAGAAACGAAACCAAAATGAGTAGTGCGGTTTTCAAACTTTATTGAAGATATCGGTAACACCGAGTATCTCAAGCAGCAACAAAATCACCAGCACAGTAACAACAACTCCCAGGCCGTCGCCACCAGCGGGCATCTCGTCGATCCTGAGCGCCAGTTGTTGAAGCTGGGCATCGGTCATCGCACCGACTCGTTCTGCGGCCAGCTCTTGGCTAACACCCAAGGACTCCAGCTGGCTCAGAACTTCCTCACGAGCCATAAAGGAGCTTACTTGGGCTTCCTGACGAACGCGCTCGGAGCGGGCATAGTTTTGCTCAGAGGAGAGCATTGTCGGGGTGTCCACCATATCGGCCTGTAGAGTCGCGGGGGTAATGAAGACCAGCAGGGCGGAAACTATACAAACAAGGGTTTTGTGAGCGTTCATAGCTATATCTCAGTGGTTTACCGGTTAGACCCATAAAAGCCCGATTGCTTTCAACGTCAGCGGTATGCCTCAGAGTATTCGCCTAAATCGCTAATCCGTCGGTACGCCAGAACACATAGCGGGCGAATATATATCAATTAAAAGCCGAGTATAGCCGTCTCGCTCCAGCCCCAGTGAATACCTACGCAACAATACCGGCATAATTTTCGATGCTCGTGCGATAGCATTCGCAGGACGCAGCCTTGAGCCTTTGTCGATCCAGGATGGATATTTTACCCCGGCTATAGCGAATAATGCCTTCGCGCTGCAACTTGGTGGCGGCGAGGGTCACCGCGCCCCTTTGCACGCCCAGCATATCGGCGAGGAGGGTGTGAGTCAGAAATACGTTATCGCTCTGGGCGCGATCATGGGCCAGCAACAAGGCGCGGGCCAGCCGCTTGCCCACATCGTGATAACGAACGCAGCCAGTGGTTTGCGATAACTCCGTCAGCATGGCGTAGAGGTAACGCTGAAGCACGGCTAGCAATGCCGGATAATGTTGTAATGCCCTGCGCATCTCTTGGGAGGTCATCCGCAGGGCCGGACAGGGGGCTAAAACCACGCCGCGCTGAGGGGCCCGATTTACACTCAGAACCAAAGTCGCGCCCAGCATACCCTCCCGGCCGATACTCTCGGTTTCAAAAGGCTCGTGACCGACAAAGGTTTCAACCAAGGAGATAATGCCCGCTCTGGGGAAGTAAGCGTGTTCGAAGGGCTCGCCTGCTTCGCAAAGGATGGCACCGAAAGCCAGCTCGACTGGCTCACACTTAGCCAGAACC
>CAZKCY010000324.1:0-3577 GCA_964551155.1 uncultured Marinimicrobium sp.
GCACAAGGTTTCCCAGGGCAAGAGATCGAGATCCTCTTCGGGAAACTCCATGGCACCCTCGACGTACGCCAAGACCTCGAGCAACTCCTCACGCATGGCGCCGATAGCGTCCGACAGCCCGCCTTGCAGTTGCGCCAGCTCGGCTCTCAAGCTGGCATCGAGTTCAGCTAGCTGCTCTGGGCCTACACGGTGTTTGCGGGCGATGTCGTAGACCGCGCTGAGCCGCTCTTCGACAATTTGTAGGCGCTCCGGGTCGAGGGAAAATGTGTCCACATGGCGATCGATTTCCCGCTGGGCCTCCTCCACCTGAATTTGGGCGCTGGTGAGCAATTGTTCGGCTTCCTGCAGGGCTTTGGACTTTTCCGGCAAATCTTGGAGTAAGTGCAGCGCCCGGTTGAGCCCGGTGCTCAAACCTTGCTCCTCGTCGCTGCACAAAGTCAGCAGCTGATGGCTTGAGCGCAGAATTTCCTCGGCGTTGGCCAGGCTGCGCTGCTCGGACTCGAGCTCTTCCAGCTCGCCTTCGGCCAGGCTCAGCTGATCCAACTCCTGCACCTGATAGCTCAATAGCTGAAAGCGCGCGCTCAGCTCTTCGGCATTGTCGCTGATCCGGGTGTATTCCTCCTGGCGGTTGTGCCAGTGGCGAAAAGCCTCACGTACTTGCTTTGCCAGGGCGCTCTGACCGGCCAGTTCGTCCAGCAGTCGGCGATGAGTATCGCGCTGGAGCAGCGATTGGTGCTCATGCTGACTGTGGATATCGATCAGCATTTCGCCCAGTTCACGCAGCTGCTGGAGGGTCACCGGCCGACCGTTGATGAACGCCTTGGAGCGACCTTCGGCGGTAATCACCCGGCGCAGCAGGCACTCCTCTGGGTGCTCTTCCTGTTCCAGCTCCTGGGTTTCGAGCCATCTCTGTGCCCGCGCGATGGTGGTTATATCGAAAGTGGCGTGAATATCCGCGCGCTTGGCGCCGGTGCGCACCCGTTGGCCGTCGGCCCGGTCGCCCAGAGTTTGACCCAGGGCGTCTAGCACTATGGACTTGCCGGCGCCGGTTTCGCCGGTAATAACCGTCATGCCGGAGCGCAGGTCCAGATCCAGCTGGTCCACCAGAGTGAAGTTTTGAATACTGAGGTGCGTGAGCATAAGCAGGTGTCCTCGCGAGCCGAGACAATTTTCTGTCTGTTTATACAGTAATTTTTGCTGTTCGACTAGTGGCCGAGGAGCTTTGCCGGTATGAATTCTGGGAAAATTTTTACCTTGCCTTGAATCCTGAGTGCTGGGCCCCATATAGGGCAGCAGAGCTTATTGTGTAACAGCGCCTTTTTAAAGGTTAACGACGACGGAGATGACTGTGGCAGACCAAGACAAGCAACATTCTCAGGATCAAGCCGAAGAGCAAGCCGAAGCTCGGCCCGAGCACGAGACCGGAGCTGAAAATCCTGGCGAACAGGACGAAGTTGAGGCTTTGCGCGACAAAGTCACGGCTTTGACCGGCGCCATGGAGGCCGCCAAAGAACAAGTGCTGCGCTCCCAGGCCGAGGCTCAGAATGCCCGCCGGCGCGCCGAGCAGGATGTGGAAAAAGCCCACAAGTTCGGCCAGGAAAAGCTGCTGAGCGATTTGCTCCCGGTAGTGGACAACCTGGAGCGAGCGTTGGCGAGTATCGATACGCAGGATCAGGCTTTCAAACCGGTGACTGAGGGTATCGAACTGACTCTCAAGTCCTTTGTGGACGTGCTGGCCAAATACAAAGTCGAGCCAGTAAATCCTCAGGGCGAGCCTTTCGATCCGCAACTGCACCAGGCTATGACCATGGTCCCCAATCCCGATGTCGAGCCCAATACCGTTATCGATGTGTTCCAAAAGGGCTACACCTTGAACGGTCGCTTAGTGCGCCCGGCCATGGTGGTGGTATCCAAGGCGCCTTAAATAGAAGGCGCCTTAAAACTCGGCCAAAGAGACGCTTTTTTGCGCTCTTGGGCCTTGAAAAGGCCACTAACGGGCCAATATAGAAGTTAATCGGTTTTGAGCGGGTCCTGCCGGGCCGCTGAGCAAACCGGCAGAACAACCCAGCAAGTTATTGAGTAATTTCGAGTCGGGACCAGCCCGGACTCGAGGCAAAATTTAGGAGAGTTATTTATGAGTAAGATTATCGGTATCGACTTGGGCACCACCAACTCCTGCGTTTCCGTTATGGAAGGCGGCAAGCCCAAGGTGATCGAAAACGCCGAAGGCGATCGCACCACCCCTTCTATCGTCGCTTTTACCGAAGACGGCGAAATTCTGGTAGGCCAGAGCGCCAAGCGCCAGGCAGTGACCAATCCGCACAACACTCTGTACGCAGTCAAGCGCCTGATCGGCCGCAAGTTTAAAGACGATGTGGTGCAGAAAGACATCAAGATGGTGCCCTACAAAATTATCGCCGCCGATAACGGCGACGCCTGGGTAGAAGTGAAGGGCGACAAGAAAGCCCCACCGCAGATTTCCGCCGAAGTCTTGAAGAAAATGAAGAAAACCGCCGAGGACTACCTGGGCGAGAAAGTTACCGAGGCGGTAATTACCGTGCCGGCCTACTTTAACGATTCCCAGCGTCAGGCCACCAAAGACGCCGGTAAAATTGCCGGTCTCGAGGTCAAGCGCATTATCAACGAGCCCACGGCTGCGGCCCTGGCTTACGGTATGGACCAGAAGAAAGGCGATCGCACCATCGCGGTTTACGACCTGGGTGGTGGTACCTTCGATATTTCCATTATTGAAATCGCCGATGTCGATGGCGAGCACCAGTTTGAAGTGCTGTCCACCAACGGTGACACCTTCCTCGGTGGTGAAGACTTCGACCTGCGTTTGATCGAATACCTGGCCGACCAGTTCAAGAAAGAGCAGGGCATCGACCTGCACAAAGATCCGCTGGCTCTGCAGCGCCTGAAAGAAGCCGCCGAGAAAGCTAAAATCGAGCTGTCCTCCAGCCAGCAGACCGAAGTGAATTTGCCCTACATCACCGCCGATAACACTGGCCCCAAGCACTTGGTGGTCAAGCTGACTCGCGCCAAGCTGGAGTCGCTGGTGGAAGATCTGGTAACCCGTTCTATGGGTCCGGTTAAAACCGCGATCGAAGACGCCGGCGTGTCAGTGGGCGACATCAGCGATGTGATTCTGGTGGGCGGTCAAACCCGCATGCCGATGGTGCAGAAAGCAGTGGCCGATTTCTTCGGCAAAGATCCGCGCGAGGACGTCAACCCCGATGAAGCCGTTGCCGTGGGCGCTGCGATTCAGGGCGCGGTTCTGGCCGGCGACGTCAAAGACGTGCTGCTGCTGGATGTGACCCCGCTGACTCTGGGTATCGAAACCATGGGCGGTGTCGCCACTCCGCTGATCGAGAAGAACACCACCGTGCCGACCAAAAAGTCGCAGGTGTTCTCGACCGCGGAAGACAACCAGACTGCGGTGACCATTCACGTGGTTCAGGGCGAGCGCAAGCAAGCCTCCCAGAACAAATCTCTGGGCCGTTTCGACCTGGCCGACATTCCGCCCGCTCAGCGCGGCGTGCCCCAGATTGAGGTGACCTTCGACATTGACGCCAAC
>CAZKCY010000325.1:0-3562 GCA_964551155.1 uncultured Marinimicrobium sp.
GACTCTGAGCTTGGACGACGAGGTCATGGATAAGCTCGCCGAAAGCGGTTTCGATCCGGTTTACGGCGCTCGTCCGCTCAAGCGTGCCATTCAGCAGCAGATTGAAAACCCCCTCGCTCAGCAGATTCTTCAGGGGGATTTCAGTGGCGGCGATAATATCCATGCCCAGGTGAAAAATGGCCGGTTAGTGTTCGAACGTCGACCCCTGCATTAACAAAAGTTGCCTGGCCGGTCTTTGGATGAGGGACCCGGCTCGGCGGAATAGTCAAGTTAAGCGGGTTTCGGCCGGCGGGCTCAGCAGCTTTCGTTTATGATCTGTTGGGCCTGCTCGGTACGCTCGCGCTTTTCCTCTTCGTTCAAATACCGAATTTCGCCATTTTCCTGAACTTGCACTCGAGCCGATGTTTGCAATACTCGCAAGTTTTCTTGGGCAATCGAACAGCGATAGGCGTCGTCGCGGCCTTGTTGAGTCGCGGGGTCACCTTGGTTGGTGTTAGCGGACTGACTTTCAGGGGTCGAATCTTCTTTTTTCACCGGATCGCTACGTCCGGTTTGGACCCGCACCAGCTCGGATTCCCGATTTTTTGGCGGGTGGGCGGTAAAGTGGGTCACGCCCTCGTCGTCTACCCACCGATAAATTTTTTCCGCTGCCTGGCTCGCCCCAGAGAAAGCAAGCACTGATAGCATCAGAAAGCAGTACAGATATTTCATGGCTCAGATCCCGAAATTGGCGCAAGGCTCGCTGAGAAAACGCTCGTTAATGATCTTATCGCAGTGTCGATGGCTTCACTATAGCGTTATCGACCATTGATGCGGAACCCGAATTGAAGAAATTGTGATCCAGGTGCCGAAATCAGGCGAACCTTGTAGTTGGAACTGGGTCGATTAATTAGCGCAGGAGGCGAGTTAAAGTCGCTTTTTCCTTGACTTTGACGGTCAGTTTGCCAGAATTGCGGGTTCGCTAGATGGGCTGTAGAGCTCGCCGACAACCTCGGCCAAGATTACTCTACTCCGGTAAGCCACCCGCTTATCGAACCATTCGCAACCGCGAAGGCGCGTTAACCTACGCTGCCTGCCCGGGGCCTGCCGCAATTGCTACCAGCGCGGGGGTCGGGGAACCCTGAAGACCACTGACACGAGCGGCTCAGCCCCCTACCGGGAGGAGCTCCTATGGTCGTGCGCCTCGCGCCGGCATCAGCGAACACACAGTTATTGAGAGGTTATCAAGTGGAAATGCTATCAGGCGGAGATATGCTGATACGGGCACTGCGGGACGAGGGCGTTGAATGCGTCTTCGGTTACCCCGGCGGTGCCGCGCTACATATTTATGATGCCATCTTTCGGCAGAAAGACGTAAAACACATTCTGGTGCGCCACGAACAGGCCGCTACCCACGCCGCCGACGGCTATGCCCGCGCCACTGGCCGGGTTGGTACCGTGCTGGTCACCTCCGGTCCCGGCGCAACCAATGCCATAACCGGTATTGCCACCGCTTATATGGATTCGATCCCCATGGTGGTGATCTCCGGTCAGGTGGCCTCCGAGCGCATCGGTGAAGACGCTTTCCAGGAAACCGACATGGTCGGCGTTTCCCGTCCGATTGTGAAGCACAGCTTTATGATCAAGCATCCGAGCGAAATTCCGGAAGTGGTCAAAAAGGCCTATTACATCGCCTCCAGCGGCCGTCCCGGGCCGGTGGTGATCGATGTGCCCAAGGATCTGACCAGCCCGGCGGAGACTTTCCCTTACGAATACCCGGATAAGGTCAAGATTCGCTCCTACAATCCGGCGACCCGGGGCCACAGCGGTCAGATCAAAAAGGCCGTGCAGTTGTTGCTGGGCGCCAAGCGGCCGGTGATCTACGCCGGCGGCGGCGTGATTTTGGGCAATGCCTCGGAACTGCTGACCGAAATGGCGCGCAAGCTGAACTTCCCGGTGACCAACACTTTGATGGGCCTGGGTTGTTACCCCGGCACTGATCGGCAGTTTCTGGGCATGCTGGGCATGCACGGCACCTATGAAGCCAACACCGCCATGCACCAGAGCGATGTGCTCTTGGCCGTGGGCGCGCGTTTTGACGACCGGGTGACTAACACGGTGAGCAAATTCTGCCCCTCCGCCAAAATTATTCACATCGATATAGACCCGGCGTCTATTTCTAAAACTGTGGTCGCAGACGTGCCGATCGTGGGCGCCGTCGACAATGTGCTTACCGAAATGCTGGCGCTGATCGACGAAGCCGAAGAGAAGCCCGATCCGGAAGCGATAGCTGCTTGGTGGAAGCAGATAGATGGCTGGCGCGAGCGCCACGGTCTGTACACCAAGCCGCGCTATCGCACCGAGGGCGACAAGATTATGCCCCAGGATGTGATTCGCACCTTGCATGAAGTGACCAAAGGCGATGCCTATGTCACTTCGGATGTCGGTCAGCATCAGATGTTTACCGCTCAGTACTATCTGTTCGACAAGCCCCGGCGCTGGATCAACTCGGGCGGTCTGGGCACTATGGGGTTCGGCCTGCCAGCTGCCATGGGGGTGCAAATGGCTGACCGCGAGGCGGTGGTTGCCTGTGTGACCGGTGAGGGCAGTATCCAGATGTGCATTCAGGAATTGTCGACCTGCACCCAGTATCATCTGCCGATCAAGATTATCTGCTTGAACAACCAGGCCCTGGGCATGGTGAAGCAGTGGCAGGATATGCAATACGAAGGTCGCTATTCCGAAAGTCTTTATGAAGAGTCATTGCCCGATTTCGTCAAGTTGATGGAGGCCTACGGCCATGTGGGTATTCGGGTAACCGACAAGAAAGATCTCAAGGCCAAGATGGAAGAATGCTTTGCCATGAAAGACAAAGTGGTCTTTATGGACATTATGGTTGATTCCACCGAACACGTTTACCCCATGCACGTGGCACCCAACGGGTCCATGCGTGACATGTGGTTGAGCAAGACGGAGCGCAGTTAATATGAGACGTATTATTTCAGTGTTGATTGAAAATGCGCCCGGCGCTCTGTCTCGGGTGGTGGGGCTGTTTTCCCAGCGCGGCTACAACATCGAAACTTTGACTGTCGCTCCAACCGAAGACTCGACTTTGTCGCGACTGACCTTGACCACTATTGGTGACGATCACAAGATCGAGCAAATCACCAAGCACCTGAATCGGTTGATCGATGTGGTCAAGCTGGTGGATTTAACCGAGGGCGCTCATATCGAGCGGGAGCTGATGTTGATTAAAGTGAAAGCTTCCGGCCCTCAGCGGGCCGAAGTTAAACGCTGCGTCGATATCTTCCGCGGTCAGATCGTCGATGTAACCAGCAGCCTGTACATCATTCAGGTCTCCGGTGCCAGCGACAAGCTGGATGCCTTTTTGCAGGCGGTGGGCGAGGCTTCGATTCTGGAAGTGGTGCGCTCCGGTGTTTCCGGTATTTCGCGCGGCGACAAGGTGTTGAGCTTGTAATCACTCAACTCGATGCCGAGTAACCAACAAAAAAGGCAGCTTCGCTGCCTTTTTTTGTTTGTTACTGTTTACTCAGCTATTGTCGATTGCCGAATGACCGGTGGC
>CAZKCY010000326.1:0-1499 GCA_964551155.1 uncultured Marinimicrobium sp.
AATTAATCTCGGTAACTTGACCGGTAACCGCCGGTTCCAAGACAATCGAATGACGCGCTCGCGCCGTACCCACCGCCTCGATACGGGCCTGTTCGGCGGCAAACTCGACAGGCTCTGTCACTACCGGGCGAGCTTTTTTACCGGTCTCAGCGCGATCACTGTCGCCTTCAGATTCATTGGTGCAGCCGGCAAGCACTAACAACGCACTTAGAGCGGCGGCTCGAAAACAACCTGTTTCTTTAAACATTGGGAGCATAAAAAACTTCACTTTGCAGTTCCGGGCGGGGACTAATCGGCGATGCTTAACCTTCTAATACTGGCCGGGCACTTAGTCAGATCATATTACGAATAAACAATGCTAAAAGATTACGCGAAATTGGCACAAAAGACGACCGAAAGCAGGCCCTATAAGGCCCTGCGCAATGTAAAGATTGGTAAGCTCCACTTTACACTCGAGCACTGATTAAACGTTATACTCTTGATAATCGAAGCAAAGCGCGCCAACTTAAGGAGTAAAAATTATGGGCTTGCTCGTTGAAGGCCAATGGCAAGACAAATGGTACAACACTGAAAAAACCGGGGGCGAATTTGTGCGTGAAGACGCCCAGTTTCGCGACTGGATCACGTCCGATGGCAGCGCCGGTCCCAATGGCGAAACGGCGTTCAAGGCCGAACCGGGTCGCTATCATTTGTACGTGTCCTACGCCTGCCCCTGGGCTCACCGCACGCTCATTTTTCGAAAGCTTTTGGGACTGGAAGACATTATCAGTGTCTCGGTCGTGCATCCGCACATGCTGGAAAACGGTTGGGAGTTCAAAGCCGATAACAAATTTAACACCGAAGCCGAGCCGCTCTACGGCTTGGATTGTTTGCATCAGCTGTATACCAAAAACGACTCTAACTATTCCGGGCGGGTTACCGTACCGGTGCTCTGGGATAAAAAACGCGAGCAGATCGTCAACAACGAATCCGCCGATGTGATTCGTATTCTTGCCAGCGGTTTTAAGGAGCTTGCCAAGCGTCCGCAAGACTTTTATCCGGAGTCCTTGCGCCCCACTATCGACGATATTAACGAGACCGTTTACCACAACATCAATAACGGCGTGTATCGCTCCGGCTTTGCCACAGCCCAAGACAAATACGAACAAGCTTATAAAGACTTGTTCACGGCGCTGGACAAAGTGGAAGATATTTTATCGCGCGATAGTTTTCTGGCGGGCGATCAAATTACCGAGGCCGACTGGCGCCTGTTCACCACTCTGGTGCGTTTCGATGCGGTCTATTTTGGCCACTTCAAATGCAACCGCCAGCGCATTGCCGACTTCCCCAACTTATCCAATTATCTGCGTCAGCTGTATCAGTGGCCCGGGGTCGCCGAAACCGTGCATATGGATCACATCCAGCACCACTATTATTACAGCCACGATACGATTAACCCCACCCGCATAGTCCCGCTGGGGCCGGAGCTGAATTTGGATGCGCCGCATAATAGGTGAGGG
>CAZKCY010000326.1:1599-3558 GCA_964551155.1 uncultured Marinimicrobium sp.
CGGCTGGCAATAAAAGCTTCCGCGACCCGTGCATCGCCGTGGCGCAATAGCAGTGACGCCTGCCAGGCCAGAGCTATGCTTTCCACCAGGGTTCGCGCTCGATAAGCCAGCCCCTCACTTTCCTGCAACAGCCGTTTGACCTTGTCCAGCTGGCGATCCAAACGCTTGTCGACACCCTTGGTGCGCGCCAGTTCGGCTTCCAGGGCGTCGACGCACTCGGGCTGGCGCTCGAGCACCCGCAGTACGTCCAGGCACTGAATATTGCCGCTGCCTTCCCAAATGGCGTTGATGGGCGCTTCCCGATACAGGCGCGCAGTCATAAACTCATTCATGACCCCACTGCCCCCCAGACATTCCATAGCTTCGTAGTTGTGACCCGGCGTTCGCTTGCAGACCCAGTATTTGCCCACCGCGGTTCCCAAGCGCAAGAGCGCTTTTTCTGCATCGTCGTCCTCCCGGTCCAAGGCGCGCGCCATACGCATGGACAGAACCAACGCCGCGTCGCTCTCAACAGCCAGATCAGCGAGAACATTCTGCATCAAGGGCTGATCCACCAGAGGCTTGCCGAAGGCGCGCCGCTGATAACAATGGTGCACTGCCTGCACCACCGCCTGGCGCATGGCACCGGCCGATGCCGTCATGCAATCGAAGCGGGTCAGACCAGCCATTGCCATAACATTGGCGACCCCTCTTCCCTCCTCGCCAATCAACCAGCCCAGGGCGCCGCGCAGCTCCACTTCGCTGGAGGCGTTGGAAACATTGCCCATTTTGTCTTTGAGCCTCTGAATCCGAAAGCCGTTGCGCTCGCCGTCGGGATGCCAGCGCGGCACCAGAAAACAGGACAGGCCGTCTTCGGCCTGGGCCAGAAATAAAAACGCATCGGACATGGGCGCCGACATAAAAAACTTGTGCCCCACCAGCTGATAGGCCTGGCCGCCTCCGCGAGCGCTTAAGGGTTGTGCCCGGGTGGTGTTGGCACGCACATCCGAGCCGCCCTGCTTCTCGGTCATGGCCATGCCGATGGTCAGGCCCTTTTTTTGCTCCATGGGCAGATCGCGGGGGTCGTAAGTAGTGGACAAAATCCCGGGCAGCCACATTTCCGCCAAGTTGGGCTGAATTTTAAGGCTGGGCACACTGGCAAAGGTCATGGTCAGCGGGCAGCAGTGGCCCTGCTCCATTTGCGCCTGCTGATAGAGCAGCGCGGCGCGATAGACCTGGGCGCCCGGCCCCGGATTGCGCCAGGGAAAACTGGGCAACCCTTGGGCGACCGATTCGCTCATCAGGCGATGGTAAGCCGGGTGGTACTCCACCCTCTCAATGCGATGGCCGTAGGGATCGTGGGATTGAAACCGAGGCGGGTTTTGATTGGCGAGAAAGCCCTGGCGCAACAGCTCGGCCGAGCCGGTCTTGCGGCCCCAGCTTTGCAGCTCCGGTTCCGCCCAGTCCGCACCCATAGTGTGCACCAGCTGCTGGAGAAACCGGTCCTGCTGATAAGCGTTGTAATCTTCCAGAGGCTCAGGCACGTTGAAAACTTCGTGTGTCTCTGCGCCCGACAAATAGTCCTGGTGTGGATTTGCAGCCATATTCCGCCCCTCCGTCCTTCTGGATCTTCCGGATTTTCTATCAAAGGGCCTGCCAGTCCCCACGCCGATAAAAAATTCGGTCCAGAGTCTGTATAATCTCGGCTTTCGCGATCAGATTCCTCTTACTTGACTAATACCTCAGTATAGCGAGGTTACAGGGTTACGCATGGCCATGGAAAAAACCTACCAACCGCACACGATTGAACGCCAGTGGTATAAGACCTGGGAACAACAGGGCTACTTCAAGCCCCGGGGCGAGGGCGACCCTTTCTGCATCGTGATTCCGCCCCCCAACGTCACCGGCAGCCTGCATATGGGCCACGGCTTCAACAACGCCGTGATGGACGCCATGGTCCGCTATCACCGGATGAAAGGT
>CAZKCY010000327.1:0-3556 GCA_964551155.1 uncultured Marinimicrobium sp.
CCCCACCACTGGTTCCAATCGGAGCAGTGACCCTGTGTATCCGGAACCCCCAAATAGAGTTTAACCGCCGCTTCCAGATGCCAATATTCATCCCTATAGCGGCACAAAAAATCAAAAGCTCCCAGAGTCTGCCCTTGGGCATCAACCTGCAGGTTGTGGCCGAGCAAATCCCAATCGGGGTGCTGCTCCAGGTAAAACAGCCACAGAGCTTCAAAGTAAAGCCCCAGCCGAGTGCTGTGACGCTGGGCCAGAGCCTCGTGCAAAGGCTCTGGGTCGCGATCCAGGGCCTTTAGCCAGGCTAGGTCCGCTGAATCGAGCTCTGGCAACAGTTGGCTGGCTTGGCTTTGCGGCAAATCTTTCATCAAAGGCGTGCTGAAACAGCTCCAAGCCAAGTCGCGCACCGCCTGGTGGTGAAACTCGGCGGTGTATAACTGCGAGGAGCCTTTGGCATTTGTTATACTCTGGGGCATTCTCTCGGCAGACGGACGTTTCATGACTGCATTCTCCACCATTGGCCTCATTGGCCGCCTGGACAACGAGCGCGCCAGTTATTCGCTCAAGCGCATTATTCGGTTTTTGCAAAAGCAGGATAAAGCTTTTCTGCTGGAGCGAAAAACCGCCGAACTGCTCGCGGATCAAGCTTTGGTGTCGGCCGCCCGCGGCCTGCCCGAAATGGACGATCTGGGCGAGAACTGCGATCTGGTGATAGTGGTGGGCGGCGACGGCAGCATGCTCGGCGGCGCCCGCGCGCTGGTAGATCACAATGTACCACTTCTGGGTATAAATCGCGGCCGGCTCGGCTTTCTGACCGACATTATTCCGGAAGATATCGAAGAAAAGCTGGGGGAGGTTCTGGCCGGCAAATATTTTGAAGAAAGCCGGTTTCTGCTCGAGGCGAAGGTGGTTCGCCAGGGCCAGACAGTGGGCGGCGGTACAGCGCTGAACGACGTGGTGCTGCACCCGGGCGAATTTATCCGGATGCTGGAATTTGAGCTCTATGTCGACGACCATTTCGTCACCAGCCAGCGCTCGGACGGCATTATTATTTCCACACCCACTGGCTCCACAGCTTATGCGCTAAGTGGCGGCGGCCCGATACTGCACCCCAAGCTGGACGCCATCGTCATGGTGCCTATGAACCCCCATACGCTCAGCAGCCGACCCATGGTGGTGCCCGGGGATAGCGAAATCAAGATTCTGGTGGGCGAGCACCTCAGTACCAATCCCCAGATCACTTGTGATGGCCAGGTGCACATTAGGACCAAGCCGGGCGACGAAGTGCATATCGTAAAAAAGCCACAGCATTTAAAGCTGATCCATCCTCTCAATCACAACTTCTACGAGCGTTGTCGTTCCAAGCTGGGATGGGGCGGTCATCTGCTGGAATAGTTGAATATCATGGAGTCCGCTTCGTCCCAAGGCTACGACATTATTGGCGACGTTCACGGCTGCGCCGAGACGCTCGCGCGTTTGCTTGAAAAGCTCGGCTACTCTCGGCTCGAGGGCGTCTACCGGCACCCCGAGCGCCGGGCGATTTTTCTCGGCGATATCATCGATCGCGGGCCCAGGATTCGCGAAGCCCTACAACTGGTTCGCGCCATGGTGGAAGGCGGCTCGGCCCAGATGGTACTCGGCAATCATGAATTCAATGCCCTGAGTTATTCGACGCCGGCGCCGCCGGGTAGCGGGCGGGACTACCTTCGGCCCCATATCCCGCGCAATACGCGCCAAGTGGCCGAAACCCTGGCACAGTTTGCCGATCACCCCGACGAATGGCAGGACCACCTCGACTGGTTTTTGCGCTTACCCTTATTTTTGGAGTTTGACGACTTTCGGGTAGTGCACGCCTGCTGGGACCCTTACCTGATCGAGCAACACCGCAAGTATTACGGCGAAGGCTGGATCAACCGCGACTTTTTGGTCGCCACCGCCGATCCGCAGAGCTTGGAAGGACGTATCAAACAACGGTTGACCAGCGGCATAGATTTACCGCTGCCCGACGGCATGAGCATCGTTTCCAGCGATGGCTTTGAACGCCGCAACTTTCGCACCAAGTTTTGGGCGCCCGATGCGGAAAATTATGGCGAACTGTTGTTTCAGCCCGACCCCTTACCGCCGGGCGTCGCCGAAATGCCGATCAAGCCCGAACACCGGCGCTGGATGGTGAGCTACGGTCCGGAGCGGCGGCCGCTGTTTGTGGGCCACTATTGGCTAAAAGGCCACCCAGCGCCAATAGCCGATAATATCGCCTGCCTGGACTACAGCGCGGTCAAGTTCGGCCGTATGGTTGCCTACCGCTTCGACGGCGAGACACAACTGAGCGCAGAAAAATTTGTCTGGACCTACGTCGATCCGTAACCTTCACCCAATGCGAGATGTAATGTGAGTTGGATTCCGGTTAAAAAACTGCCTATTTCTCAGGACCTTACGGAACTGAGCGACTTCCTGCGCCAGAAAGGGCTGCAGCACCGCATCACCGAAGAGGGCGATCACCAGCAAATCTGGGTGCGCGATGAGGAGCTGGCCGAACCTTTGGCCGAGCTGACCGAGCGTTGGCTAGCCGGCCAGGTGGATCTGCCAGACAACCAGACCGAAACCGAGCCGGGCGTTGTGCTGCGCTCCGGGCCACCGCCCAGTGACTTTCCGGCCACTATCCTATTGCTGATTTTGAGCGTCTTGGGGTTCCTGGTCTACACCACTGGCGGGCTCGCAAATGCTTTGGTGCCGTGGTTCACTTTCCAGGATGTGGTCGGTTTTCGTGGCGGGCAACCGGTGTTCGAGCCGGTTTCCGAAGGCATTGGTAGCGGTGAGCTCTGGCGCCTGTTGACCCCGGCCTTTCTGCACTTTGGCTTGTTTCACATATTGTTCAACGGCCTTTGGCTTTGGGAGTTGGGCCGGCGACTGGAAAAAGTATTGGGCTGGCCGCACTACCTAGTGTTCGTGGTAGTAACCGCCGTAGTCTCCAATGTCGCGCAATACTTCTGGAGCGGTCCGTCGCTGTTTGGCGGTATGTCGGGCGTGGTGTTCGCGCTGATTGGCTACCTCTGGATGCGTCAACGCTACGCGCCTCATCCGGTTTTGGCCATCCCGCCGGGGTTAATCGGTTTTATGCTGGTTTACCTGGTAGTGTGCCTGGTGGGCATTGTCGATATGTTTTTACAAGGCTCGGTCGCCAACGGCGCCCACCTGGGCGGCTTGATCGCCGGTATGGCCTGGGGTGTGGCCTCGATTAAAACCCGCCGGCAATAAGGCGGCTAGCGCTCAATCGGGCCAAGCTTTTGTTATACTCATGGATGTCATCTGCAACAGAGTCAAAGCATGAATTACCGCCAACTGCTGTCGTCGTTAACGCCAGATATCTACCAGAGCCTCAAGCGGGCGGTGGAGCTGGGTAAGTGGCCCGACGGCAACAAGCTGACCAACGAGCAGCGCCAGCTGTGCATGGAGGCGGTAATCGCCTATGAGCAGCGCAATCTGCCTCCCGAGGAGCGCACCGGCTATGTGCCGCCTAAACCTGAGAGAAAGTCCGGCAGCAGCTGCAGCCACGACGAAGAAG
>CAZKCY010000328.1:0-3532 GCA_964551155.1 uncultured Marinimicrobium sp.
TCGTTCAAACAGCTCCGATGCAAGGTGCTCAATCTCATCTCGCATGACCAGCCGTTCCCGCCACTTCGTTGGAATGGCCTCGATACCATAATGTGCGCCCGCAATCTGACCACAGATTGCGGCCGTGGTGTCTGCGTCATTTCCGAGATTAGCGGCTTTTAGCACGGCCTCGTCGAAGGAGTCGCTGAGCTGGAAGCACCAAAGCGCTGCCTCCAGTGCCTCGACCACGTAACCTGAGCCCGTTATTTCCGTTTCAGCCTTTTCTTGGTAAGCGCGACGCGCGATGTCCGCCACCTTGGGCTCGCTTGGCCTATAGCCCGGCTGTCCGAGAATCGTGTCCTTATCGGCACCAAGCAATGCCGTCCGTATTTGAGCGCCGAAGAGACGTGCGGAGTCCACGGCCTCCGGCGCACCATGAGTGGTTCTTGCACTCTCGCCCGAGAATTTAACCGTCCGCTCCAGACTTGCCGCAAAGAACATCGGCACCGGCGCAAGGCGCATGATTGCGCCATTTCCCGCGCTAAGCGGGTCAGTTGAGCCACTAAACGGTTCACCGGTATCTTGATAGCTGCGGAGCGCCCGCGCGACGGTGCCGCCGATATCGAAACACTCGCCGGTACTGCTCATATAGCCATAGTTGGCCCAGTTGCAGTAACGGTTCATCTGATCCACCGGATTGAACTCACGGCGGTAAACTAGGCTGTGCGCTAGACAAAGCGCCATCGATGTGTCGTCGGTCCAATCGCCCCCACGAATGTCGAAAGGACCGCCCCCGATCATGTCGGTTATCGGTGGAAAGCTGCCTCGTGGGCTGAATTCGACGGTGGTACCGATGGCGTCTCCCACCGCGAGCCCCACCAGACAGCCTAGATATCGCCCTTTATCCATGCGGTTCGCGCCCAAAACTCCGATAAACCCTAATCATGGAACACGCCGACGCCACGTCAGTGGCGTCCGGTGCTGTGTATTGCTAAGACTGTCTCGGCCCATCACCGTGGCCTCCTTGAACCGAGGCGGCTCGCACACGGCTCGAAATATCCTCACTCATCTGGAACTTCCAGACTCCTCCAAGCATCATCGCGAATCGCTTGTCTATCTTCGCCTGGCGTTCCACGCGATCGATAAACGCCGACCCATGATGGGACAAGAGGTCCTCTAATGCTCCAGCGGCCATGATCTCAATGTGATTATTGGAGAAACGCGGGTCCATTGTAGCGAATAGGATATATTCCCAGGTTTTCTCGGGGTTCTCTAAAGCCTCATTAGCAGGCTCCATGAAGGCCCACTCGTTCTCTTCTCTAACGATGGGATCAGTTGACTGCGACGCAAGCCAGCAGTCTATCAGGTATTCAGTGGGTCTCCCCAAATCCTTCCTACGGTGGTATGTGTTCATGAGCCTTAGCGACAGCCAGAATGAGGTTGCGAATGGACGCAACGCCGCAATATAAAAGCCGTCCGGAACGAACTGCAGTGAGTTGTCAGAGCGCGAAACTACTTAGGCGATTGGAATTTCTATTGCGATTGGCTCACCAATTGACGTGCCATCACGCTCAGCGACAAAAACGGCGTTTCCCGCTTGTGTATCCTCCAGCTTAGCGGATCGACCAGTGATGAATCCCGTTTCAGGCAATTCAGGCCACTGTATGTTGCGCTAGGGCTACAGATGTCATCAATACTAGCAAAATTGCGATCACTTTCTGCATGAGGTTCTCCCGAGCACTTCGACGCCAATGTTTAGCGGCGCCCATGTAGCGCATCGAAATGGGCGTCCAGTTTAGGGCCGAAGGCCCGACAAGTACTACAACTACTGGTTAAATGTGCCTCGCAACCAGCTTAATGGCCAGACCACCAACGACGCTCGGCACGAAAAACATCGACAATACGATGAAAAGGATTCCTTCGAGGCCTTGCTCAGTGCCAGGTCTTGCTAGAAGTGACATTCCGATCGTAACCAAAAGGGGCATGCCAACAGCTAGCACGAGAGCCATTCCCCAGGACAGAAAGAATGTCAGCACAAAACCAACAGCGCACATTACACCGATCATCACCCAGAGATTCAAGCTCTGATGGTGAACCAACCTGCTGGTGAGACCCAAAATCAACGCCATACCAACGCAGGAGCCCAGCACGATCAAGAACTGCTTTTTTCTGGCCATGCGGTTTACCATTTAGTGCCCGCCATCGCTGGTGACAAAGCCGAAGCGAAGTCCAGAGTGTCGCTTACCACCTTGTTATGGATTTTCACTCGGAACACGCAAGTCCTCCAAGATATTGAGCGCTGGCTTGTTCGCTAGAAACACACAGACGATCGTTGCAACAAAACAAACCAAAAGAAACAAGAGTAAAAGACCGATCGTCTCTTCAACAGCTAGTTGCCACCCGATCGTCATCGGAGCCGCTACGCCGGATACAACAATACTAAGAAGATTTAACCTCAACCGACTGATTCTCGAGTACAGGGCGATAAGCAAAACCCAATTTGCCAGCCCCGCCAGAAATGCTGGAATGATACCCCCGATGTAGGCTGGAAATAGATTGGAAAGAAACCCATCAAGTGGAATCCGGCTCGCCAACACAAAGACAAAATAGCCAACGGGCGGACCGACAATCAGAAAGACGAAGTGCACCAATACAAAGCTGAGCAATAAAGCTACAAACATGCGGTCAGGTACCCATAACGCGAATGCAGCGGCGCGTCAGCGACAGCTGAATTAATTGGTTAGAGCTGATTCAGGCACCCCGCGATCCCTGAGGACAGCCTTAATCTCCGACAACATTTTTTGGCTTTCCAAATACCGCTGTTCACGCCACAATTTCGTTGCCTCGTCGTCGCCTTCGGCCGGTTGAGCCCACTCCGAGTTGTACACTATTGGGTGATCTTTGCGATACTCGGCCATCAGGTCGACGTACGCCTCCAATTCCGCCAAATAGTCTCGGAAGAATACCTTTGATAAAAGCTCGTTACCTTCCTTTTTAAATATGGCGTAGCGATGAATTCCGGTATCTATATTGAGTTCAAAAAGAAAGTTTACTGAGTCGATTCGACCACTTTCAATTGCCGCGAGCTGGTGACGAGATAGCGCCCCATGGGCAACCGACTCCAACATCGAAAGGTTTTTGATGCCCTCGTTGAATCCGTACAAAGTGCCTGCAAAAAATCCGGCCACCGCAATTACGCCACCAATTACCAACGATCTGAGCTTAATCACCATAGAGCTTCAACGCATAAATTTGCGGCAGGTTTGGAGCCGCGAAGCGACGAAAATTGTCCGGCAATATCGGCCTTGTTAAATTGTGCGCCGCTAGTGTGAATTTAAAGAGATTCCCGAATCACCTCAAGCCAATGGCCAAAGGATTCCGCCGGCCAGTTATTGCCCACCTTCAAGCGCTCGATTGGGTATGGCCTCTTTACCCCTCCGAACCAGTTGAAATAGGACACCGCGTTACCGTCACCGTTCGGCTCTTTTGACAGCGGCACGTCCCACTCAAGAATGTAGAATTCTGTCCCTGGCGGAAAGTCAGACTCTTTAGG
>CAZKCY010000329.1:0-3531 GCA_964551155.1 uncultured Marinimicrobium sp.
GGTTCGACCTGAAGATGTAGCGGCCACGAACAATCGAGCCTCGGTTGAGGCGGCTCGGGTAAGCGCCGGAAACTACTTTCTCAGCCAACTGGACTACAAGCCCGAGTTGGCGGCGGAGTATCGCAGCTTTTGTGAGAATAATCAGAGTTGGCTCGATGACTACGCACTTTTTGAGGCGCTGCGCGAATACTTCGATGGCTTGAGTTGGAACCAGTGGCCAGACGAGCTTCGTTCGCGCAAGCCTTCTGCGCTTCTGCATGCCCGCAGAGAACACACGCTGGCGATTGAACAGCACCGCTTTGAGCAATTCTGCTTTGATCGTCAGTGGCTGGATTTGCGTAGTTACGCGCGTGAGCGAGAGGTGTATTTCTTTGGCGACATTCCGATTTTCGTTGCTTACGATAGCGCTGATGTCTGGGCCAACCAAAACTTGTTTAAGCTCGATAACAAAGGTAACCCCACCAGCATGGCCGGCGTACCACCAGATTACTTTTCCGCAACTGGCCAGCACTGGGGCAACCCCCACTATGACTGGGAGGAAATGCAGGCCCAGAATTTTCGTTGGTGGCGCGCCCGCATGGGCTCGCAATTAAAGCGCTTCGACTTAATTCGACTGGATCATTTTCGCGGGCTTGAGGCCTACTGGGAGATACCCGCCGGCTCGCCCGATGCGTCCTATGGTCAGTGGGTCAAAGCTCCGGGGAAAGCACTGCTTAACAGTCTATTCCGGGAGTACAAAAACCTCCCCCTAGTCGCCGAAAACCTCGGTTTGATTACTCCCGAAGTAGAACAGTTGCGCGAGGCGTTTAAGTTACCCGGCATGGCGGTTTTGCAATTCGCCTTTGATGGCAACTCGGAAAATCCTCACTTGCCCCACAATCATAAAGCCCAGGATGTAATCTACACTGGTACCCATGACAACGACACAACCCTCGGTTGGTATCAGGTTTTAAGCGAGGCGGAGCGCGCTTATTTGCAAGACTATTGCCAGTCTTCGGCTATTCCTATGCCCTGGTTGATGATCAAGGTAGCGCTTGCCTCTGTGTCACGCCTAAGCGTGGTGCCTCTGCAGGATTTTCTTGCTTTGGGAAGTGAGCATCGCATGAACACTCCGGGCACAATGGGCGAAAACTGGACCTGGCGTTTCAGCTGGAATCAAGTGCCCGAAGACCTCGCTGCCAGAGTGCGCCACTGGCTTCAGATTTATGATCGACTGGCTGTGGGAAAGAAGCCCGACGAAAGCCTCCAAAGCCAAGCTTCAACCATCGACCAAGAGGTAACTACAGATGGAACACAGATGTGAGCAAAGGTTAGGGCTGGACTTGAATGCTCGAGTTTATCGAGGCGGGGAGCCGGTGGCGGTCGGGCGAGTTCGAAACGCCGGTAAACACGGCATGTTTCTGGAAACCGACTATCACCATGTTCGCAAATGGCAAAAACTTGAAGTTGAAGTGACCTTGGAGGGCGTCGGCTCCAAAAAGAAACAGAACTACAATTTGACTACCACTGTGATACGAAAAAATCGTCACGGCCTTGGACTGGAAGTGGAGCCAGAAAGCAAAAGCGAATCCAGGCAGCTTCTTGACACTATTGGCCATATTGGCGAAACTCAGTTCGCCAATCACCAATCTAGGCGTTATTGATAAAACCCCGCTGTTAAAGAGGTGGTCACCCGAGCCCTGTTCGGCGCGATAACTCTTTAGCAGCCGTACAAATAACATTCTCCACATTACCGGCATTTGTCATTGGTGTCCGTCGCCGTTGCCAGCCTGTTGCTAACAGTACAATCACAAATTTTCTCTCTATGGCGAACACCGATTCTTCACTGACCTCAAAGAATTCTTCGCTCGGTATTTTCCTGACCTTCCTAAAACTTGGTTGCACCAGCTTTGGCGGCCCCATTGCTCACTTAGGTTATTTTCGCGATGAGTTCGTAACCAGGCTGCGCTGGTTAAATGATCGGGATTATGCCGATTTGGTGGCCTTGTGCCAGTTTCTACCGGGGCCGGCGAGCAGTCAGGTAGGCCTGGGCTTAGGTTTCTCACGGGCTGGATTTCGAGGTGCTTTTTCGGCCTGGGCAGGCTTTACTTTGCCGTCAGCGGTGTTGATGGTGGGGTTTGCGCTTGTTTTGATACATTCGCAAGCCGAGACGCTGGGCAACTGGTTGCAGGGTTTGAAGGTTGTGGCCGTAGCGGTCGTAGCCCAGGCGCTGTGGGGTATGGGTAAAAGTCTGTGCCCGGATCGCGAGCGAGTGACTCTGGCAGTTTTGGCGGCCTTGCTGATGATCTGGATACCGGGAGTCTCGGGGCAGTTGTCGGCGATGGTTTTGGGCGGGCTTGCTGGCTGGTTCTGGCTAGGAGGCGGAAGCAGCGATTCGGACCTGCCATCCTCGGCCCTGTCAGGTGTTGGCAGCCGCATTGGGATTTTTTTGCTGGCGTTGTTTACCCTGTTACTGCTGGTCTTGCCGCTGTTAGCAGGCCGCTATGACAATATTTATCTGGGGCTCTTTGACAGCTTTTATCGGGCCGGTAGTCTGGTGTTTGGTGGTGGACATGTGGTTTTGCCCTTGCTCGAAACCGAACTGGTGGCCAATGGTCAGGTGTCCGAGGACTTGTTTCTAGCCGGTTATGGTGCAGCCCAAGCTCTGCCAGGACCTTTGTTTACCTTCGCGGGCTACTTGGGGGCTGTGGCAGCTCCAGGCAGTCAGGCGGTAATCGCTGCCGGCTTAGCGTTATTGGCAATATTCCTTCCAGGGGCGTTGTTGCTGTTGGGGATACTGCCGGTTTGGGCCAGGGCTCGTAAACTACCCAGTATCCAAAAGATCATGAGTGGTGTGAATGCCGCGGTGGTAGGCTTGCTGCTGGCCGCTTTCTACGACCCGGTTTGGACCAGCGCCATCAACACCCCAGCCGATTTCAGTTTGGCGTTGGTGGCCTTTGTGGCGATGTTTTTCTGGCGTCTGCCGCCCTGGTTGGTGGTGGTGCTCTGTGCCTTGGTTACGGCGGTGGGTTGGTAGAAAGAAAACCGCGGTGTTCTCGGGGTAGAGCGCGCGGTTAGTCGCCCGTACGCAGATGGAATTCCCCGATCCAGTTATTCTGAAATGCAGCCGGCAAAGGCTTTGAACAGAGGTCGTGAATAACCCCGTCCAAAATTTGCGTCAGTCTTTCAAAACCGCCAGCAGCAGAGCTCGATAAAGGTGTTCCTTAATTCCGCTTGGCTGATCAAGTTGCATACGCGCTAAAGCTTCCCGCATACGCTGAGTCACCGGCCGTTGAAAGCCTTTAAGCGCCAGTGATGCCATGGAGGGGAAATGACCTGCCTGCGGGGCAAGTTGGGCCAAGCCCTCCGCCAAGTACTCTTCGGTGTCGGTCAAACCGCTGCCGAGAGGAAAAACCGGCAACTGACCCGATTTCTGAGCCATGACCAAGCTGTTTTGAATTCGTTCAGGGGTATTGTCGCAATAGAGCTCGGGAATCTTATAGTCGCGAGGTAGTTTTTTTGCCAGTTTGGCTTTTTGCAGCAATTCGCCCT
>CAZKCY010000330.1:0-1437 GCA_964551155.1 uncultured Marinimicrobium sp.
TGTACTGTTATGTATTCGGAGCTATCCTCCGGATGAGACAGTCTGTATTGTCGAGCCTCTTCGGGTTTTCCCTCTTCCAGTAGTCGGGCGTGACGAGCTTCCATAGCTTTTACCGCAGCGCGGGCGTGGCCCGGCATATCAATTTCGGGGATCACCTCGATATGACGTTCGGCCGCGTATCTTAGAATTTCGAGAAAATCCGCCCGGCTATAGAAGCCATTGCCAGAGCTGCCAGGGTGAGGGCCGGTGCCCAACTGGGTGAGCAGGCAATCGCTTTCCTCCAAGTCAAAGCAGCGCTTGCTTCCAATTTCGGTCAACTCGGGCAGGCCGGGAATTTCCAGGCGCCAGCCTTCGTCTTCGGTCAGATGCAAGTGCAGCTTGTTGAGCTTGTAGCGGGCCATCTGTTCGATCAGCCGCAGGGCGACCGCCTTGCCGTGAAAGTTGCGTGCCATGTCGTAATGCATACCCCGCCATCCGGCGCGCGGGGCATCGGTGATGGTCAGACGGGGCAGGCTAGAGGTTTTGTCTTCGACTCTGGCGGGCAGCAAGTTAAGCAGACTTTGTATTCCGTAAAAAGCGCCGGCATTGTCCCGACCGGTAATGACGATACGGTCTTTATCAATATTCAGGCGATAACTTTCGGCTTTCTGGGGGAAGTTGTCGGCGTCGGGGTTCACGCGCAACTCAATGCGCGGCCCTTCGACATTCTCGTGGGATAATTGACGGGCAAACTCTTCGCCGAAGACCTCGGCCAGCCGGCCGGCGAAGTAGTTTGCTTCCGAAGTCAGGCGTCCCTCGTAGTGAATTGTCCAATCGCTTGTCAGAGGTGTCTCGCCCCAATGGCTTTCGAGTGTTAGGGGCCGGGGGATAATGCGTCGCTCCAGGCGATCCTCGGAGATCTGAACGGTGTCAATTGCCTGGTTGGCTTGATAGCGGGTCTCGGGCTCGGCGGTGGCTATTTGGTCCCGGCTCGAGCGCAGGCGCTGCTCGGGGCGCTCGAAGGCCTCTACAAACTGCGCCATGTCTTCGGTATCGGTATTGGCGAACACCGCCGGCTCTAGACCGGGGCGGTGAATAAAGGCCCTGGGCATAAAATCGGTGTAAGCGGCTTGGGAGGATGAAGGCTGATAGCGAAACTCAAGTTGCTCTCCCGGTTTCAGGCCGGGAAAGTCTTCAGTGGGCGCAAGCCGGTGCAGGTCGCCCTGAATGTGGGTCAAATGCAATCCCGCGGCGCGGGTGTCGTCGATCATACGTACTGAATGGAAGTAGATGCGCCAGTCACCTGCGCCTTGGGGCAGGGCGGTATCGGATTGGTTGTCGAGTAGCAGGCGAACCACAGGACCACCCTCACCAGTGTTGCTGACTACGCCGAATACCAGAGTGGCTTCGTTGGCGAACTCCTTTAATTGCTGATCAACCAGGTTTTGTCCAAAGCAG
>CAZKCY010000330.1:1447-3513 GCA_964551155.1 uncultured Marinimicrobium sp.
AGTAAGGTGGCTGCGTAGAGGGTGGCAAGGTATAAATATATACCAGTCTGGGTTGCAGAATATGAGGTTGTTTATGGTCAGTGCGCCAACCAAAGAGCACTACTATCTGGGAATTGATGGGGGTGGTAGTAAGTGCAAAGCCTGCATCGCGGATGCCGACGGGCGAATATTGGGTTCGGCTCTGGCGGGACCTGCGAATCCGGTGCACGGTATCGAGCAGACAATGCGCTCGATTGAGAGTGCGGCGGAGTGGGCCCTTTTGGATGCCGGACTACCCCCCGACACGATCGGCCGACTGGTGGCAGGCGCCGGACTTGCGGGGGTGAACCTGCCGAGTCTGTACCGGGCCATGAGCGATTGGTCCCATCCTTTTGGGGCTTTTTATCTTACTACGGATTTACGTATTGCTTGCCTTGGTGCTCATCAGCGTGACGACGGAGCCGTGATTGTGACCGGTACCGGTTCCTCAGGCTATGCCCATATCGAAGGTGTGGATCGCCTGCTCGGTGGCCACGGTTTTCCCTGTGGCGATCAGGGCAGTGGTGCCTGGATGGGACTGGAAGCCGTCAAGGCGGTGCTCCTTGCCTCGGATCAGTTGGGACCCGCGACCAGCTTGAGTGAGAGGCTGGCAGATGTGCTGCAGGCGCGTGGTATAGCGATCGTCGAGCATATGTCCGGGCGCCCCTCGAGTGAATACGCAAAAATGGCTCCGCTGGTTTTTAACGCGGCGGAAGCGGGCGATCGGGTGGCTCTGAAAATTGTACAGGAAGGGGCTGCCTATATAAGCGCTATGGCGCGCAAGCTGTTGGAGTGTAAGCCTGTGCGGCTGGCGCTGATCGGAGGTTTGGCCGAGAGAATGCAACCCTGGTTGGCTTCGCAAATAGCCGAGCAGCTTTCCAAACCTTTGGGGCCACCTGAGGCCGGCGCGCTTTTGTTTGCGCGCCAACAGCATGCGCTCGCCAAGAGCGCTTGAAGGTTGCAAATCGAAAACAACGATAATAACGAGAGGCCATTATGACCACTGAAACCGCCGCACAAACCCGGGCGCCCAGCGCGCTGATTCCCATGACCATTATCGGGATATTGTTTTTTGTCTTCGGCTTCGTGACCTGGTTAAACGGAGCCCTGATCCCGTTTCTGCAAATTGTTTCCCAGTTGAACGAGTTTCAGGCATTGTTTGTGGCTTTCGCCTTTTATATTGCCTACACGGTGATGGCCTTGCCTGCTGCTTTAGTACTGCGGCACATCGGCTACAAAAGTGGAATGGTGATTGGTCTCGGGGTAATGGTTGTGGGATCGTTGATATTTATTCCAGCTGCTCAAACCAGTCTTTATTGGGTGTTTCTGCTTGCGTTGTTTATTCTTGGTACCGGCTTGACCCTGCTGCAAACAGCGGCGAACCCCTACATTGTCTGCATTGGACCGCGCGAAAGTGCGGCTATGCGCATGAGTATAATGGGGCTGTTGAACAAGGGCGCCGGGGTTGTGGCTCCTGTGGTGTTTACCCTCTGGGTACTTACCGGCATGGATCAGTTTGACCAGGAAGTACTCATGGCGCTGAGCTCTGAAGAGCGGGCAGCGCGTTTGGCGGAGTTGTCCAATCGGCTGGTGGTGCCCTATCTGTACATGGCTGGTGCACTTCTGGCTCTAATGCTGTTCGTTCACTTTTCGGCGCTTCCGGAACTGAACGTCGATGCCGAACACGAAGATGAGACAGGGGACAAGCTGGGCATTCTTAATTATCCCCAGGCCATTCTCGGCGCCGTTGCGTTGTTTGTGTACGTCGGGGTGGAAGTGATTGCCGGGGACACCATTGGTCTTTATGGCCGGCGCATGGACGTGCCCCATTTTGGCTCGCTCACCGCCTACACCATGACGTTTATGGTGATCGGGTACCTGATTGGTGTGGCCTGTATTCCGCGTTATCTAAGTCAAGCCAAGGCACTTGCCGGCTCCGCCTTGTTTGGCGGTTTGTTTACCCTGGGCGTTTTGTTCGGCTCCACCGAGAGTCAATTAATTGCCACGTTGTTGTTTGGCTGGATGGGCATTCCCACCGTGCCCGACAC
>CAZKCY010000331.1:0-3508 GCA_964551155.1 uncultured Marinimicrobium sp.
GGCCGCATCGCCCGACGCCCCGACCGCGGTCATAAACAGGCCGCGCAGCCTCTTCTCGCGCCAGGCGGAGAGAAATGCAGCGCGCTCCATGGTCCGCATGCGGACACGGATACCAACGGCGTTCAAATAATTGACCACGCCGCGGCGAAATTTTTCTTCTCCCAAATAGTAAGGCAATTGCTTGAGTACCGAAGCACCTTTGCCGTAGGTAATACCATCAAAATTCGTAAATGCCTCGGCGGTGTTGGGTACCGGCAGCTCTATAGGGTGAGTGGTGATCTGTTGGTCGGTCCGGTAGGCCCACTGTTTGGTTCTGGAATAGAAAATATCCCAGGTATTGTCGAAGTCGCTGTTTCGAGCAAGTTGAAGATAGGCCGTATAAGTGGCAAAGCTCTCGTTCAACCAAAGACCGTTCCACCATTCCATTGTCACCAGGTTTCCAAACCACATATGGGCCATTTCGTGGGCAATAACATTGGCCAGTCGCACCTTTTCCGCTTCGACTTTTGACCCGCGGCTGACAAAACGCTCGGTAAAAGTCACCGCCGCCAGATTTTCCATGGCGCCGGCATTGAAATCGGGCACAATTATCTGATCGTATTTTCCGAACATATAAGGCGCTTCGAAGTAATCGTTGAAAAATTCGAAACTCTGACGAGTGTAGTGAAACCAGTCTTGCTCTTGTACATAGTCCGCAATTTCCTGCCGTGCAAAAAGGCGCATGGGAACTTCGTAGTCGCCCTTTCGGTAGACGTCTTCCCAGACATGGTAAGGCCCGGCATGGAGCGGAAAAATATAGGAGGGAATCAAGGCCGACTGCGGAAAAAACCAATGCCGCTGCCCGCCAAGGTTTTTTACAGTCTGTTCGCGGGTTGCGGAAATAACCGTCCAGCTTTTGGGGGCGACCACATCCAAAATGTAACGGGCTTTAATATCCGGTTGATCGAAGTGGGGAAACAACTTGTTGGCGTTATAGGGCTCGAAATTGGTATAAAGATATTGATTGCCAGTCTCCGAATCGACATAGCGATGCAAGCCATCGCCGTCGGTGGCGTAAGGGCGAGTATAGTCTATTTGCAGGCTGTTCTTACCCGCAGAGAGATCCTCGGAGTCAATAGTGATGAACCAGTCATTGTAACTCCAGGGTACTGATTCGCCATTGAGCAGCAGAGACTCAATAGCGCCGCCATTAAAATCAACGGTGAGATCGGCGCGATTGCCTTGCGCAAGCGTAAAATCGGCCACCAGCCTACCCGAGAACTGATCGGATTCATCGCTGAGTACGACCGACAGTTGATAGTCCACAGACTCAATTTGCCGCGCGCGCATGGCGGCATAGTCTTTTTCCAGGTAGGGGACGGCTTTGCGTGCCAGCGGCTCAACTACGCCCTCTGCGGCGGAACCGGATGGCTGACTATTGCAAGCGGTAAGAGCCGACAGCAGAGCAGCTACCAACAAAGCCATGCACACTTTATTGCCCATAAATAACTCCCTCTATTTTTTGACTGCGCCTCTATTCAGTAGCTGGGCGCAACTGGACCTTCAACTGGATAGCATAAACGTCACCGGACCGTCATTGACCAGGCTGACCTGCATATCGGCCGCGAAGATCCCGGTGGCAACTTTCTCGTGTTGAGCGCGCAGTCGCTCGACGAAGTAATCATAGAGTTCCCGAGCGCTTTGCGGATCGGCGGCCGAGGAGAAGCTGGGTCTCAGGCCTTTGCGGGTATCGGCCGCCAGGGTGAATTGGGAAACCACCAGCACACCACCTTCGACATCTTTGACGCTGCAGTTCATTTTGCCTTGGGCGTCGGCAAACATCCGGTAGGCGAGCAGCTTTTTTAGCAACGTATCGGCCTGGGACTTGTCATCCTGTTTCTCGATTCCGAGCAAGACCAACAAGCCTGTGTCGATCGCGCCCACAACCTTACCCTCGACGGTGACCGAAGCGCTGGCTGCGCGCTGCACTAAAGCTAACATAGGGCGCCTCCGGTCAGGCCAAGTAATCGCCTTCGTGACGCAGGTTGCGGGCCATGTCTTCGGTGGCACGCATCAGGGCGTCTAGCACGCCGGGCTCGGAGGCGGAATGCCCCCCTTCTCGAATAATTTGCAGCTCGGCACCGGGCCAGGTCTTCTGAAGCTCGAAGGCATTGTCCAGCGGACAGACCATATCGTAGCGGCCGTGTACGATGATCCCCGGAATGCCGGCCAGCTTGTGGGCATCGCGCAGAATCTGGTTCTCTTCAAGAAAAGCATTGTTAAGAAAATAATGCGCTTCTATGCGAGCCAAAGACAAAGCCCTATGAGGGCGGGAAAACGATTCCACTACCTCATGATTGGGGCGCAGGGTGGCACAGCGTCCTTCCCACAAAGACCAAGCCTTGGCTGCGCTCATTTTTTCGATTTCGTTATCGCTGGTTAAGCGCCGATAGTAGGCTTTGATGATATCGTCTCGTTCTTCGGTGGGAATCGGCTGAACAAATTCCCGCCAATAATCGGGATACACCTGCCGGGCGCAATCTTGATAGAACCAGCGAAAATCCTGCTCGCGGCACAGAAAAATACCTCGCAAGATCAGTCCAAGCACTCGCTCGGGATGGCTTTCAGCATAGACAAGGCTAAGGGTCGAGCCCCAGGAGCCACCAAAGAGCACCCAAGCCTCCACGCCCAAAGCGGCGCGAATAGCCTCAATATCTTCAACCAGCTTTTGCGTGGTGTTGTTCTCCAGACTGGCGTGAGGCGTCGAACGGCCGCAACCGCGCTGATCGAACAGAATGATTCGGTAAACTTCAGGGTCAAAATAGCGCCGGTCGTAGCGACCGCAACCGGCACCGGGGCCGCCGTGAACAAAAAGCACCGGTATGCCGTCCGGGTTGCCCGATTCATCCACATAAATGCTGTGGCCCGAATCGACCTCCAGCTGATGTCGTTGATAGGGTTTGATTTCGGGGTAATATGTCTGCATTGTTGCTGAGCCCTGTTTAACTACCGGAAACAGCCGCCCGAACCAGTGGCCAGCTGCTGAAACAACCAGGATGAAAGGTAGCATATTCCCGGGGCAAATATTTCATTGAAAGCGGGAACAAGGCTCACCGCCATGCCTCAACTAGCCGAAAAGCCATCAAGTTCAACTCTAGGTCGCTGCGGCTGGTGCGGCGAGGACCCTTTATACCGCGCATACCATGACCAGGAGTGGGGCCAGCCGCTCTACGACGGGCAAAAACTGTTCGAATTCCTGCTGCTCGAAGGCGCCCAGGCCGGTCTGGCCTGGATTACTGTACTGCGTAAGCGCGAAGCTTACCGGCGCGCCTTTGATCAATTCGACCCGGAAAAAATCGCCCGCTACAGTCCCGCCCGACTGGAGCAACTGCGCCAAAACCCCGGCATTATCCGCAATCGCCTCAAGATAGACAGCGCGGTGCGCAATGCCCGGGCTTACCTCGCAATGCAGCGGTCCGGCGAGAATTTCAGTGACTTTCTCTGGCAGTTTGTCGGTGGTCAGCCGATT
>CAZKCY010000332.1:0-3491 GCA_964551155.1 uncultured Marinimicrobium sp.
GGATGTCGGTGCAGAGCCTACAGGGATGTATTTACGGCGTGTCTCCGAGTGCCTTGCCCAATGACTGCCCCAAAAGTCCCAAAAGAGTTAGAAGCTCGCAGACACATTTTTGAAATCTTGGTGGCGTGAATTCAAGGCGCCTCTTATTACCGCAAGCTCCGATACTCCCGATTGCTACTGAGCTTGGTAAACACCATCTGCCACAACTGCCCCTGGCGGGCGCGGAAATAGCCGGCGCAGCTGAGCAGATAGTACTTCCACATCCGATAGAAGTGATTCCGATCATACTGGTCCTTCAAGTCCGGCCAGGCTTCTTTAAAATTCTGCCACCAAGCCATAAGCGTTCGGTCGTAGTCGGGGCCGAAGTTGTGCCAGTCCTCCAGGCGCAGAAGATCCAGGCTGGCGTTGTTCATGTCGCGCCGGCAGGGGATTTCGCCATTGGGGAAAATGTATTTCTCAATAAAGGGGTCGACCCCGTTCTTGCTCTTATCGGCACCTATGGTGTGCAGTAGAAAAAGCCCATCCTCAGCCAGCAGCTTTTCTACCGTCTCGAAATAGGTCCGGTAATTCTTGTGCCCCACATGTTCGAACATGCCGACTGAAACGATGCGATCAAATTGACCGGTGAGTGCCCGATAGTCCACCAACCGAATATCTACCGGCAGACCGGCGCAGGTCTCTCGAGCCAGTTTCTGCTGTTCCTCGGATATGGTGATACCCACCACTTCGACGCCGTAATGGCGCGCAGCGAACTCGGCCAAACCGCCCCAGCCACAGCCGATATCCAATAACCGCATTCCTGGCTTTAATTCCAGTTTTCGGCAGATCAGGTCCAATTTATGGTACTGAGCATCTTCCAGATTGTCGGCTTTGGCCCAATAACCACAGCTGTAGATCATGCGCGAGTCGAGCATGCGCTTATAGAGGTCGTTACCGATATCGTAATGGACTCGGCCCACCTCAAAGGCGCGCTCGGGGTTTTGTTTATTGATAATGGCGGCGCTCACCAGGGCTTTGGCCAGCTCTATTTTCCCCAGACGGGGTACTTCGAGGTGCAGTTGAGCCTTAAGAGCGCGGCAAATGAGCTCATCCAGTTGCTGGGTGTCCCACCAGCCCTGCATATAACCTTCGGCTAAGGCCAGGTGGGCTCCGTTTGAGAGGGCGCGGGAGAAGACTTGGTAGTTGGACACTTGCATATCCCAAGGCCGATCACCATTGATGCGGATATCGGCTTTGGCCAGCAGCTGTTCGAAGAAGTTAACCGCGGCAGAGTTTTCAGTTTTGGATCCCTGATCTTGGGATTGGGCATCAAGCGTCGTGTTCGGCATGGTCCATAAATCTCCTATTAGTGGATCTATAGCCGGCCCGGCACCTTCCCCCAAATTTTCTGTCTAGGTTACGAGCGCAACTTTATTTTTTAATCTAGAAGGCAGTCTAATCAACATCAAATAATTTATAGCTATAAAAAATAAGGAATTTTGTTATAACAATCCAGCGATTGTTTTAACCCCAATTAATCGAAGGCAATTGCTCTATGGCTGGCCGGGCAAAGAAGTACCCTTGAAATAGATTGATGCCCATCTGCTCTAGGCAGTCCCGCTCTGCGGCCGTTTCCACACCTTCGGCAATAATGCGAATGTCCAGCGAATGAGCGGTGCTTATTAACCCCTTAACAATGGACTGGCGAATCTTGTTGCTGTTTATGTCTCGAATCAATGCCATATCCAGTTTAATGACGTGGGGCTGAAATTCCGCCAGCAAATTCAAGCCGGCGTGGCCCGCTCCGAAATCGTCGATGGCGGTCAGAAAACCCCGGCTGCGGTATTCATCAAAAATCTCGCCCAAATGTTTGGGATCGCTTACCGGCTCTGCCTCGGTCACCTCGAACATTAAGCGATCAGTAGGAAATTCGCACCGGCGCGCGGCTTCAAGAGTAATTTTGATGCAGCTGGCGGGGTTGTAAATGGCGTTGGGCAGTATGTTGATGCTTAAAAAGCTTTCCATATTGAGTTCGGCGGCCAATTCTATGGCGCGAACCCGGCACTGCTGATCGAACTGATAGCGATTATGCTCGGTGACCTTGCTGAGTATTTCAAAGGCGCCTTCCCCTTGTATACCGCGCACCAGGGCTTCGTGTGCGTAAACGCTGCGAGCCGAGAGATCGACGATGGGCTGAAATGCCATGGTGAATTCAAAGGGTAAGGGGGGTAGATCGCGGCAATTGGCGCAACCGCTCGGCTGGGGTACATCTAATGTCATTAAAAAACCCTATTTCTATAATTCGATGAGCAGCCTCCAGGCTTCCCGAGCGAAAAATTTGAAAAGCGAGTTCCCGCTCAGTGATCCAGTATAGCCCAAAGATCGTAGCGCGCGCAGCCTTAATATAGTTAATGACAATGAGGTTGGCATTTATAATTGACTTTGGCTGGCCTTAGCTTTGAGCTGCTAGCGGTTATTGGTCCCGCTTTTCGGCCTCTTCCAGGGCTTTGTCGCGTTTATAAACCAAGCGTCCGAAGAACACTCCGGCTTCAAACAGCAGCCACATAGGCACTGCCAGCAGAGTTTGAGAGATAACATCAGGCGGGGTCAGGAACATGCCGAGCACAAAGCAGCCCACAATAATGTAGGGCCGTTTTTGGGCAATACCGTCCGGGGTAATAATGCCGGCATGGATCATAAGCACAGTGGCAACGGGAATTTCAAACGCTATCCCGAAGGCGAAAAACAGTTTGAGCACGAAGTCCAGGTACTTGCTGATGTCGGTCATTACGGCCACGTCGGAGGGGCCAACGCTGGTGAAGAAACCGAATACCAAAGGGAATACCACGTAGTAGGCGAAGGCAATGCCCGCGTAAAAAAGCAGTACACTCGAGGCCAGCAAGGGCACTGTCAGGCGTTTCTCATGTTTGTAGAGCCCTGGTGCAATGAATGCCCAGACTTGATGCAGAATAAAAGGTACAGCCAGAAGAATCGCCACGAACAACGTCAGCTTGAAAGGTGCCAAAAACGGCGAGGTGACGTCGGTGGCAATCATGCTGCTGGTTTCAGGAAGAAACTTCTGCAGCGGTGCGGCGGTATAGGTGTAGATATCGTTGGCGAACAAAAACAGTCCGGCAAAGATTACCGCCACGATTAAAATGATGCGCAGGAGGCGATCGCGCAGCTCAATCAGGTGCTGCACCAACGGGAGTTCATTGTCATCGGATGAAGCGGTCATGGTCAGGTCTGGGTGTGATTCTTGGATTTAGCGGCACTGTCACTCGCGGGCCGATCTTCGGATGGCGCATCACGTTCAGCGGAGATCTGTTCCTCGGCTGAAGGCCCTTTTTTGCCAGAAGAATCTTTATCGGCGGCGGGCTCGCTGTGGTGCCGCGGTTCGGCAGAGGCCTCTTGAGTGTGGGCGTGATCCGGTAGCTCCTCTTCCTCCCGGTACTGGTTCTTCCGGCGCGGGGGCGAATCTTGCGGTAGGGCACCTTCCTGAACCGCGTCCT
>CAZKCY010000333.1:0-3444 GCA_964551155.1 uncultured Marinimicrobium sp.
CTTTTCCAGTTCTTCGCGCGGCGCGTCCACCGGCGCCTGCAGTTTGTCGCGCACTTTGCCATTGACCTGAACCACGATTTCGATGCTGGAGCGAACCAGCGCCGATTCGTCCACCTGGGGCCAGGAACGGGTCAGCGGAATATCGCTGTGGCCCAGAGCCTGCCAGAGGGCCTGAGAGATGTGGGGCACAATCGGCGCCAGCAGCAGGATCGCGGCTTCCAGCGCTTCGCGCTCCAAGGCCCGGCTTTCGGGTGTGTCCCGATCGGCGAGCTTGCCAATGTCGTTGAGCAGCTCCATCACCGCCGCTATAGCGGTATTGAAGGTCTGGCGGCGGCCGTAGTCGTCGCTGACTTTGGCAATGGTTTCGTGCACCTTGCGGCGCAGATCCTTTTGCCCGTTTGGCAGCGCGTCGGAATTCAATTTGCCGATATCGCCCGCTTCAAGATGGGCGTGTACGGTTTTCCAGAGTCGGCGCAGAAAGCGGTTGGCACCTTCGACGCCCGAGTCGCTCCACTCCATGCTCTGTTCCGGCGGCGCGGCAAACATCGAAAACAGCCGCACGGTATCGGCGCCGTACTGCTCGATCAGCTCTTCCGGGTCCACGGTATTGCCTTTGGACTTGCTCATCTTGACGCCGTCTTTGAGCACCATGCCCTGGCACAGCAGCCGCTCGAAAGGCTCGTCGCACTCAACCAGGCCCTCATCGCGCATCAGCTTGTGAAAGAAGCGGGCGTAGAGCAAATGCAGAATGGCGTGCTCAATGCCGCCCACATACTGATCCACCGGCAGCCAGTAGTTGGCGGCCTTGGGGTCCAGCATGCCGTCCTGAAAATCCGGGCAGGTATAGCGGGCGTAGTACCAGGAGGACTCCATAAAGGTGTCGAAAGTGTCGGTTTCCCGCTCAACCGGCTGGCCGTCCAGCTCGTCCTTGCGCCATTCGGGGTCGGCCTTGATGGGCGATTGGACGCCATCCATAACCACGTCTTCAGGCAGCAGGATCGGCAGTTTGTGGGCCGGTACCGGTATTTCGCCGCCTTCGGGCAGGTTGTAAATTGGAATCGGCGCCCCCCAGTAACGCTGGCGCGATACGCCCCAATCGCGCAGGCGGTAGTTGATTTTGACCCGCCCCTGGTGAGCCGCCTTAAGGGCTTCGACTATAGCTTCGAAAGCGGCGTCAAAATCCAGACCGTCGTATTCGCCCGAATTGACCAGAATTCCCTTTTCGGTAAAGGCTTCTTTTTCCAGGTTGCAGGGCTCGTCATTTTTGGGCGCTATGACCTGCTTGATCGGAAGCTCGTACTTGCGGGCGAATTCGTAGTCCCGCTGGTCGTGGCCGGGCACCGCCATAACCGCGCCCGAGCCGTAGTCCATCAGCACATAATTGGCCACCCAGAGCGGCAGTGGCTCCTGGGTAATGGGGTGCTTGACTTGAATGCCGGTATCCAGGCCTTTTTTCTCCATATTGGCCATGTCGGCTTCGGCGACCGACTGGATTTTGCATTCTTCGATAAACTTGGCCAGCTGAGCGTTGTCCTGGGCCAGGGTCCGGGCAATGGGATGCTCGGAAGACAGGCAGACGTAGGTGATGCCCATAATGGTGTCCGGGCGGGTGGTGTAGACCTCGAAGGCCTTGTGCTCACCCAGCGGCTCGGCCAGGTCGAAGCGCATTTCCACGCCCCGGCTCTTGCCGATCCAGTTGCGCTGCATGGTTTTGACCTGCTCGGGCCAATGGGGCAGCTTGTCCAGGTCGCCCAATAACTCTTCCGCGTATTCGGTAATCTTGATGAACCACTGGGGGATTTCCTTGCGCTCCACCAGAGCGCCCGAGCGCCAGCCGCGGCCGTCAATCACCTGTTCGTTGGCGAGTACTGTCTGATCCACCGGGTCCCAATTGACCGCCGACATCTTCTTGTAGACCAGGCCTTTCTCATACAGGCGGGTGAAAAACCACTGCTCCCACTTGTAATAGTCGGGCTTGCAGGTGGCCAGCTCCCGGGACCAGTCGAAGCCGAAACCCAGTTGCTTGAGCTGCTGGCGCATATGGTCGGTATTGGAATAGGTCCATTTGGCGGGCGCAGTCTTGTGTTTAATGGCGGCGTTCTCCGCCGGCAGACCGAAGGCATCCCAACCCATGGGGTGCAGCACATTTTTGCCCTGCATCCGCTGATAGCGGGCAATTACGTCGGAAATTGTGTAGTTGCGCACATGGCCCATGTGCAGCTTGCCGCTGGGATAGGGGAACATGGCCAGGCAGTAGAATTTCTCTCGGTTGGGTTCTTCGCGCGCGTTAAAACTCTGGTTCTGCTCCCAATAGGCTTGGGCATCGGATTCGATCTGCGCGGGATGATATTGCTGTTCCATTGAGTAAGATGGCCTGTACTGGATAGGGAAATGGCAAAAGCGGCAATTATAGAGCCTCGGGAGCCAGAAAGCGAAGGGCCTGCGAACGCCCTGACTGTGCTATGTTTGCAATGCTCGACAATTGTTGTGGGTTCCTGTCCCGCCGTTCGAAGTTGCGCCCGGTAACTCCCCTAGCCGAGAAACGAAACGCCATGGGAAATAACTTGCTACTGCGCTCCGCTTGCCCTTTTCGGTTCTGTCTAGGGCTTTTTTTGCTGTTGGCGGCGGTCATGCTGTTGGCGGGCTGCACCAATCAATCGGCCTCGGAGTCCGCTCGGCCTAGCCTGTTTCTGGTAGGCGATTCCACCATGGCGGATCAGCCGGAGGCCAAGTTTCCGGAGCAGGGCTGGGGTCAGGCATTGCCGGAGTTTCTTGGCGACGACTTGCGTTTAGAAAATCACGCCAAAAACGGCCGCAGTACCAAGAGCTTTATCGACGAAGGGCGCTGGCAGACAGTTTTGGAACGGCTGGAGGCTGGGGATTTTGTGGTGATCGGCTTCGGCCATAATGACCAGAAGGACTACGATGAGAGCCGCTACGCCGCGCCCTGGACCGACTATAAAACCAATCTGGAAACCATGATCGAGCAGGCCCGCGCCAAGGGCGCCCGCCCGATGCTGGTAACGTCTATTTACCGTCGCCAGTTTGACGCTCAAGGTGTGCCCGAACCGACGCTCGGGGATTACCCCGATGTGGCGCGATTGGTCGCTGACGAGCAGCAAGTGCCCTTGGTGGACCTGAATCGGCGCACCAGAGAGATGCTGGAAGAGGCGGGTATAGGGGGATCAGCCGACCTTTATATGCAGATCGAGCCCGGTGCCTATGCCAACCTGCCCGAAGGCAAAGACGACAATACCCACCTGCAGCAGCGCGGAGCCAGGCGGGTGGCAGAAATCTTTGTGGCTGAGGTTCGGCGCCAGAACTTGCCCTTGAGTCCCTATTTAAAGTCGCCATAGCCTAGAGCTCAGCCGATGAATATTCCATAATTGACACTTGTCATGGCTGCGCACTTGACTTACAATCGCGGCCCCTGAAAAACCGAAC
>CAZKCY010000334.1:0-3420 GCA_964551155.1 uncultured Marinimicrobium sp.
TCGATGTCCTGTTTGGTGAAGGGGCGTATGCCTATGTTGCGCTCGGGGTCTTGGTACATTCAGCAATTATTGGTCTTTGTCGTTCTTGTCGTTTTTGTTCTTATCGGTAAAGCGTTTAACGAGTTCGAGCCACAGGTAAACATAGATAACGGCTATGGCGAAGGTGAAGATGTAGGCCAGGAAATGGCCGGTATTGACGCCGACCTGCAGGCCGCCGACCAGCAGCATAAGCAGGATCAATGAGCGGTAGAAGAGTTGCCGGTCGGTGCCGTTGACCAGCCAGTGATGGAATTTTTGCCAATAGTCGTTCATAGGTGTCCTGTTGCTCTGTTACTAAGTTGTTTGCTAAGGGCTGCTTAATAAAGCTCTACCACCACTCTAAAGCCCAGGTAGTTTTCCCGGGTGCGGGGTGGGGCGCTGTCGCGTACGTGGGAGGCGATGCGGCCCAGGCGGCTGTTCATGGAGCCGCCGCGCAGGGTGCGCATGGCGCAGTCGGCGGGGGAGAAGGCATCGCCGTTTTCGGGTACTTCCAGCAGGTGGTTGCGATAGCAGTCCTGCACCCACTCGGCGACGTTGCCGGCGGTGTCGTGCAGGCCGAAGGCGTTGGCTGGGTAGGAGCCTACCGGCGCGGTGCGGCTTACGAAGATGCCGGCGTATTCGCTGTCGCAACCGCGGCGGCAGTTGGCCATGCCGCTGCCATCGGCATTTTCGTCGCCCCACCAGAATTCGGTTTGAGTGCCGGCGCGGGCGGCGTAGGCCCATTCGGCTTCGCTGGCCAGGCGGTAGTTGGCGCCGGTTTGTTCGCTCAACCAGTCCACATAGGCCTGGGCGTCGTACCAGCTGACGTTGATCACCGGCCGGCTGTCGCGGCCCCAGCCGTTGTCGCCGGGCAAACCGCGGCCGGTGGCCTCGGCGAATTTGTCGTAGTCGGCAAAGGTGATTTCAAATTTGCTGATGCCAAAAGGCTCGGGGATGATGATTTCCCGCAGGGGCATGGTGTTGGTGTCTTCTTTGTTGCCCATGGTGAAATTGCCGGCCGGCACTATGACCATTTCCGGGCCGGCGCCGCCGATCTCGAGATCGTTGCGAAAGGTGGAGCCGGGCACCGGGGTTTCTTTCAGGCTGATGGGCACGGTTAGCGGCTCATCCTGAATTTCCACCCATTCGGTGTGCGTATCGAAACCCGGGTGCGCCACTTCTATGTGGTAGCGGCCGGGCAGCAGTTCTATGCCCGGGTAGTAGCGCTCGGGAATATTCAGAATGCGCACCCGGGCGTTTTCCGGCCTAGGTTCGACTCGCAAGGGTTGGGTGGGTGCGCTCGTCGTTTGAGGTTCGGTTTCCGGCTCAGGCTCGGGTGCTTGGGTGAGCAAGTCCAGGTTCACATCCAGCAGCCGGTCGAGCTCTTCCGTTTCCCAAAACTCGGTTAGTTGCGCGGGGGGCGCCGGTTGTTCGGTGGCCCGCGGATCGGGGGGCAGCTCATCGGCACCCAGCCAGGCGGCGGTTTCCAGTGCGCTGCGCTGTACCGCCTGGGGCAGCAGGGCTTCGCCCGGCAACTGAAAGCGCTGCAACGCTAATGAGAAGGCCCCCCAGATAAGGGCCGCGAATATGGCCAGCGTAACGAGCTGGCTAAGCCAGCCTTTTCTGCCGAGCAGCGACCGGTAGTGAACCGCGGGCTGGACCTGAGTGGATACCAGTGTGTCTCTCTGGTCTTGGAAATTGTCCGAGTCGGACTGGTCGGCGCTGATTCGGTTTGCCCGCTTGCGCTGTTGAACCTCGATCACCTTGACGCGCGGGTGGCGATAGAGGCCGCGCCGGGGAGTCCAGCGCAGCGAGCCGAGAAAACTCCCCAGCCGAGTGAGTTGTTCGCGCAGGGCATGATAGCTGGTGGAGAGCAGCGCTTTTAACAGCGAGACAATTTGCACCCGGGTGGAATCGGTGGTGGCGTAGGGGCGCTCGCCCAAACCGGCTGCGCCGTCCAGAGCGTCTATGGCCGCCACCAGATCGGCGCCGCGCTGGTAGCGCTCATCGGGCTCTTTGGCGAGCGCTGAATCGACAATTTTCTGGTAGGGCAGGTATTGAATCGGCATCCTTGGAATCGGCGCGGTCAGGTGTTTTACCGCTATGGCGACCGACTCCTCGGCCTCGAACGGCACCGAGCCGGTGAGCATTTCGTAAAACACCACGCCCAGGCTGTAGATGTCGGCTCGCCCGTCCACCGGCCGGCCTCGGACTTGCTCGGGGCTCATATAGTGGGGCGTGCCCACCACTGTGCCGGCGTTGGTCATGCGCGAGGCGCTGGCGACGGTTTTGGCCACCCCAAAGTCGGTCAGTACCGCCGAATTGTCTTCCCGGAACAGGATGTTCTCGGGTTTGATGTCCCGGTGGATGTAGCCTTTTTCGTGAGCGTGGTCCAGCGCTTTGGCCACTTCGCGGGTGATGCGCAGGGCTTCTTTGACGCTGATGCCGGCCTTGAGCTTGTCGTTGATCGAGCCGCCGGGCAGGTAATCCATGGCGATGTAGTTATAGTCCTGGTGCCGGCCTATATCGTAAATCGCGACTATGTTGGGGTGCGACAACTGGCCGACGATGTTGGCCTCGCGCTGAAAGCGCTCGCTGAATACCGGGTCGGCGTTCAGCGCCGGCGACATGACTTTGAGCGCTACCTCACGGCCCACGCTCAGTTGAATCGCCAGGTAGACGGTCGACATGCCGCCCTGAGCAATTTTGCGAATGATGCGGTAGCCCGGCAACTCCATCAGAGCAGTACCCAATAAAGGAGCAGCAAGAGCGCCAGCAGGGCAGCGGCGTAAAGGGCGAGGTCCCAAGTGCGCCGGCCGGTGGTCGAGGGCACCCATTGCCAGACAGCTGATTGAAGCTTGGACCAGGCCGAGCGCCGGGTGAGCGGCGACTGAATGATTTGCAGCGTGATGTTATCGCGCCCGCCACCGGCCAGTGCCGCCCCCATCAACCGGTTGACCGCGGCCTTGGGTGTTGCGCTTTCTTGCAATAGCCGGGCAATCGTTTGATCGTCCAGCTCGTCGGTTAGGCCGTCGGTACACAGCAGTATCCATTGGTTCTGTTGCCATTGACCCTGCACATAGTCCACATGTACTTGCTGCAGTTCGGGCGAGCCCAGGCATTGGGTAATAATGTTTTTGTCGGGGTGATGCTGCACTTCGGATGCCTTGATGGCGCCGGTGTCGAGCAGCATCTGGACGTAGGAGTGGTCCGTGGTCAGGCGTTCCAACTTCCCGCCTTCGTCGGTGTGGGTCCAAAGGTAGGCGCGGCTGTCGCCCACCCAGGCCACTTCGTATTGTTGCTCATAGCTGTGCAGGGCCACGACCGTGGAGCCCATGCCGGGTGACCCGACGCCTTTGTTGGGGGCATCCAGTATCGCCCTGTGGGAGCGCTGTATGGTCT
>CAZKCY010000335.1:0-3410 GCA_964551155.1 uncultured Marinimicrobium sp.
TCGACGACAGCCGAGACCTGTTGACCCAGGCTCCGACCACCGGTGGCGCCGACCTCTTTGGAGGTTTTTTTCACGAGGAGTATGTGGAGCTGGATTCGGAGTCCTGGGCGGTATTCGGCCAGTACGAGTACGATTTCGCGCCCCAGTGGACCGCCATAGTCGGCGCCCGCTATACCGAAGAAGAGCGCGACTTTTCTTTGCAATCGGGTCCGACTTTCTACGAGCCTTTCGATATTCGCGACACTTTCGAAGACGACTCCTGGACCGGCAAACTGGGCCTCGACTGGCGCCCCAGTCCGGAAACCCTGATTTACGGCAGCGTTTCCACGGGTTTCAAAAGCGGCGGCTACTCGGCGAGTTACAACGCCACTCGCGAAGCCAACAGGCCGGTGGATTCCGAAGACATTACCAACTTCGAACTGGGACTTAAAACCGAGCTGGCCGATGGCCGAATTCGCCTGAACGCTTCCGCCTTCACCTATGAGGTCGAGGGCTATCAGGCTCAGGTGTTCCTGACGGTGGCCGAAGGCAGCGTCATTACCAACGCCGGCGATGTGCGCGGCAACGGCGCCGAGGTGGAAGTCACCGCCCAAATTACTGACAACTTCGAGCTGATCGCCGGCGCCGGCTGGCTGGACACTGAGTTCGATTCCGAGCAAATCTTCTTCGTCGCCGGCGATGAATACACTCTGAATAACAACTCGCTGCCCTCGGCGCCCGAGTTTACCTACAACTTCGTGGCCCGCTATTATCTGGGACTGGAGAACGGTTCCGAGGTGGTCTTCCAGGGCGACTACTCCTGGCAAGACGATCACTTCCTGCAAATCGAGAACGACCCCTACTCGCACCACGAGGCCTACGGCATAGCCAACGCCAAGGTCAGCTGGCACTCGCCCGACGCTTCCTGGACAGTATCGGCCTTCGCCAACAATCTGTTCGACGAAGAATACTTTACTTACCAGAATACCCTGGGATCCGACTGGGGCTATGGGGTATGGGGCAAACCTCGCATGGTGGGAGTGCGTTTGGGCTGGCAGTACTGAGTTAAGCCTTAATCAAGAAATTTTGTGCACCAAAGCGGCGGCCGTCATTGGCCGCCGCTTTTTTTTGGTTGCTCGCTATACTTTCTAAACCAGAGGGTTGAAAAATGCTCCTTCACCTAGCACATAAATAACCCTCAGAAAATTTCTTAACATCTGGAGGATCAGTGGCTCCATCGAGCAACGCCAACCGGGGCAAGCGCCGCCGCGTATCTACCCCCGCTCCCAGTGTTCAAATAATCATACTTTTAGCCTGCATGGCCCTGCTGGTGGTCGGCTTTGGCCTGCAGAACACTCTGGTCAGCATTAGAGCCGGCCTGGAAGAAATGCCCGACATTGTCATTGGCTTGATTATGTCGGCGTTTTTTCTCGGTTTCGTGGTCGGCTCGATCTTTGTGCCCAAGATTGTCCAGCGCGTTGGTCACATTCGAGCCTTTGCCGCTCTGGCCTCGGTGGGCTCGGCTGTGGCGCTGGCCTATTCGGTGTTTGTCGAGCCGATCACCTGGATTCTCTTGCGCCTCCTTCACGGCGCCTGCTATGCCGGCCTGCTGGTGGTAGTGGAGAGCTGGCTCAACACCGCCACACCCAAGTACAAGCGCGGCAGAGTGCTGGCCATCTACGGCTTTGTGCTCTACGGCGCCTGGGCCGCCAGCCAGCCGTTGCTGCAAATCTCGCCGCCGTCCGGCTTCGCGCTGTTCATATTGGTTTCAATCTGTCTTTCGGTTGCTTTGGTGCCCATCACTTTGAGCCGCACTGGCGGCCCCGGGGTGGTGGAGGCTACCCGACCTAAATTGCAGCGCCTCTATCAGCTTTCGCCACTCGCGCTGATGGGTGTATTCATTGTCGGGCTGAGCAGCAGCGCCTTCTTCGGTATGGCCCCTCGCTTTGCCCAGATCCTAGAATTCAGCGACGGGGCGATCGCCGGCTTTATCAGCCTATTTTTGATTGGTGCCGTGGTTCTGCAATGGCCTCTGGGCTGGCTTTCGGACATTTTCGACCGTCGGCTGGTGGTTATCGGGGGCGCTACCGCGGGCACAGCGCTGGCTTTGATACTGGCCATAAAAACCCAAGGCGACCAAACTCTGTTGATCGGGCTGGCGTTTTGCTTGGGCGCTTTTGTGCTGCCGCTTTACTCTATCTGTATCGCGCAAATGAACGATCAAATCGAAGAAGGCGAAGTAATCACCGTTGCCAGCGGCTTGCTGCTGGTGTTCGGCGTGGGCTCAACTGTCGGGCCCCTGTCGGCGAGCCTATTGATGGGGCCCTTCGGCCCCGAGGGTTTGTTCCTGTTCATAGCCCTTGCCATGGCGCTTTACTCTCTCTATGCACTGGTCGATGTATACGGTTTGCGCCGCACCCCCAAAATGTCACAATCGGAAAAGGACGAGTTTGTCGCCATGCCGCAGACCAGTCACTCATCTGCTAATTTGAACAAACACAGCTCGAGCAAAGCCAAGGGTAAGAAAGCGCCGCGCTAACAGACTGTCAACAACAATTGGAGGTTACCGCTGTGTCAGCCCCTATTTTTATTCCACCACCCATAGGGCGCAGCAAGGAGTGTGAGCGCTGCGGTTTGCGCTACCCGGCACGCAAGCTCGAGTGCCCTCACTGCAAGGACCTAACGGAGCGAGAAGTCGAAAACCTTCGACAGCAGGCGATACAAAAACATCGCGCCAACGCTCATTTGGGTAAATTGTTCTTAGCCCTGGCGGTACTGGTGATTTTGGGGCTGCTACTGCTTTAGTACCAAGCCGCTAGTGCGCTTGAAAACCCAAAGCGTTCAACCGCAACTGATTCAGTCAAATTGAGTTATCCCTAATTTATGCCGCGACTATTTCTGGCTCTGGAGCTGCCCGACTCAATCAAAGCGCAATTGCTGCCTTTGCAAAAGCTGGCGCCCGCCGGCGCCAAGCCGGTTCCGCTGGTCAATATGCATATCACCCTGGTGTTTATCGGCCAAGCCGAACTCGAGCCGGTGCGCCAGGCGCTGAATCAGGTAAAATTTCCGGCGGTATCCATTACCCTCGCAGAGCCAGGTTGTTTCAGGCATCGCAAAGGCAATCACTTCTGGGTAGGGCTCAGAGACAATACCGGCCTGCTGGATTTACACCGGCAACTGGTAATAGCGCTTAAGCAAGCGGGCCTGGAGCCCGACGACAAACCATTCCGCCCTCACATCACTTTGGCCCGTTACAAGGGCACCTTGAGTGAAAGCGCACGTCGACCCTTCTTGAGCCAGCGGCTGCCCAACCCGGCAATGACGTTTCAACCATCGAATTTCAGCCTCTACAGCAGTCAAACCCTGCCTGAAGGGCCGCTTTATCGCATTGAAGAGCGTTATCCTCTGGATAGAAAATCGCGGGCCGAATA
>CAZKCY010000336.1:0-3407 GCA_964551155.1 uncultured Marinimicrobium sp.
ACATAGCAGCGCCCCCAAATCGGCTACCGGCAAGATGTGAACGGCTCCAACGTTCGCTATCACCGATTGCGGCATGTCGGGGTAGGCCGCATCCTCAGGATCTTGCGCAATGCAGATTCCGCCGCAGCGTTTTATCGCCATCATGCCGCTGGTGCCGTCATCCAGGTACCCAGTCAGAATAATGCCTATTATTTGGTTGCCGTAGGCCACTGCCGCAGAACGAAACAAAGGATCAATAGCGGGCCGAGAGCGGTTTTCTCGTGCGCCTTTGGTGATCAGAATTTTCCCTTCCACAACCAGCATATGTTGATCTGATGGCGCCAGGTAAATATTGCCACTTTCGAATGCTTGTTGGTCCTGTGCATGGACACAATTCAGGCTGCTGCTTTCATTGAGAACTTTGACAAGTGCCTCGCCGGTGGTATCCGCACCCATATGATTGACAATAAAAACTGGAGCCGGAAAGTCCTTAGGAAATTGTGCTACCAGCTCTTTCAGCGCCGCCATGCCGCCTGCGGAGGCTCCAACAACGATTAGCCGTGAATTTTTGACCTGACTCATAACGAAACCCCTCCGGGGCCAGAAAGTGCAATATTACGCCACCGTACTTTTCTACTCTCTCAGAGTATCGAATCCAACAGCAGAAAGGGGGAGACTCTTTGAAGTGTAGTAATGAACAGTTTATGCAGCCAGTGGGCTTCCTCCAAAAGTAAACGCAGATTTGAGCGACTGCCCTTTGCTGCTATGCTAGCGTCCATACAAGGTCTGGCAGGGATGTTTTATGAACGAACAGTTGATTGGTCGCGCGTTGGGGGATGGCTACAAAGCTCAAGCCCAAGGGCGGGCCGAACAGGTAGCGGCTTTTAATGCGGAGTTGACGGAGCTGGAGCGCGAGGGGTTGTTGCAGTTGCCGCCGGATCAGCGCAAACGTATCGACGCCTATCACCAAAGCCTGTTGCAGCAGTTGCGGGCTCAGTTTGATATCGACCTCTCCGCCGGGGCCCGGCATCTGTCCCTGGGCATGCAAGTGGTCTCCTTCCTCGGGGCCTGGGCCTTGGCGGCCAGTGTCTTTTTCCTGTTTCGGCAATACTGGGGTTACTTGCCCACTGCCGCTCAGGTCACGGTATTGGTTGCGGGTTCGCTAGGCACGCTCGGCTTGACCTGGCTGCTGGATCGTCGCGACCAAACCGGCTATTTTGCCAAACTGGCGGCTTTGATCGCCTTTACCTGTTTCGCTCTGAATATCGTCTTGCTGGGGCACATTTTCAACGTTACGCCCACGCCCAATGCCTTTATGCTGTTCGCGGTCTATGCGGGTCTGCTCGCCTATGCGCTTAGGGTGCGCTTACTGCTGGCGGTGGCGATGCTCTCGCTGTTCTGTTTTGTTGGGGCCAAATTCGCCACCTGGGGCGGAAGCTATTGGATTTCCATGGGGGAGCGGCCCGAGAACTTTCTGCTGGTGGCGGTGCTGTTGTTCTGGTGGCCCTCCTTGGTCAGTCAGGAGCGCTACGAGGGCTTTGCAAGCATCTACCGTCAGTTGTCCATGGCGGTGTTCTTTCTGGCGCTGCTGGTGCTGTCCAACTGGGGGGAGGGGAGTTATCTGCCCTGGAGCACCGATTTTATCGAAGGTTTTTATCAATTACTGGGTTTTGCGGCCAGCGCCGGCGTCATCGGGCTGGGCATAAAGCGCGGTTGGCCCAAGATAATGGCCGCTGGCAATGTGTATTTCTTTTTGTTCCTGTTCACCAAGTTCTTTGACTGGTGGTGGGATTGGCTGCCCAAATCCTTGTTCTTCTTCCTTATTGGTCTGACGGCGCTGCTGGCATTGCTGGTCTTCTCACGCCTGCGCCGCGTGGCGCAACCGGAGGTGGCGGCATGAACAAAAAATGGCTGCTGTTGGTAGGTTTGGTGGTATTGAGCAACGCTGTGATTCTGGCGGGCGCCGCCTACAATCGAATGTCGCCGCCGGTCCAGCAACTGAGTGTGACCGAGCGCGAGCTGTCCTTGCCTTACTGGGCAATAAGGGGCGATTCAGAAAACAGTCAGTTGACGCTGAGAATCAACTGGCAGGTGGCGCGAGATGAGCTGGCAGAGTACGGCTATGTGCGCGAACTGAAGGTCAGCCCCCAAACTTTCAGTGCCTTGCAATTGAAACCGATTAACTGCCCGGGGGAGGAGTACCGTCATCACAAAAGTGTTCAGGGCTGGGTTGCGCTGGAATATAACGGTCCCGCCCATCGCCAGCGGCAGCAACAACTGGAGCAGGCGCTGGCAGAACTGAAAGATACCGAAGACGAGCAGGAGCTCGCCTCTCGGTCGCGTTATCAAAACCGGTTGGAGCGGGCGCTGGTCAGCGACAGCCGGCTCTACGCCGTTGCGGTCGCGCCCGATCGGGAGGCGCTAGAGGCATTGCTCGGAAGCTCTACCGAGGTTCACTGGTTTGTGCCGGCTGAGCTGTCGGCCGCTGGCGAGTGCAGTGATCACCATGTCAGTATCAATCGTCTATTGAACGGCGAGCTACATCTGCCAGCCAATCAGCGCGATGCGCTTCCGCAGGTTGATCCGCGAGCTGCGTACAGCCAGCAACCCGAACCGCCTAGGTACGCGGTAGAGATCGCTGTCGGCCGGCGTTATGAGCCCTGGGTGAAGTCGGTGACGGCTTTGCCGTCACGCTGATTTACTCCAGAAGTGGAAAAATGACTATTTTTTCACAACTTAGTGTGCCAGCGTACAGACCAGACGAAGCCGATAATTTATTCTGGATCCAGATGAGGCAAAGGACCAGCCTGTACAGGAGGTTACATCGAGCGCCACACGGAATGCGGCGCTAGCCCTATTAAGGATTTGTGATAAAGAGGTGCTTTCCATGAACAGTATCGTTTATATCGTTGGTGCAGTAGTTATCGTTTTAGTAATCCTGTCCTTCCTTGGACTTCGCTAGAACTTCACCTCTTCAGGTTTTACTCTCGAGTAGTTGCATCCCAGACGCGGCCAGATGCAGTACCGTCGTTCGCAGGGTTGAAAACCTCGACAGCCATAACCTGATAAGTGGGATCGTCACTTGCGTTCATGTTGTCCATGTCCGGAATAATCCAGCCGGTATCGGCCCAGGCCTGAACGTGATCAGCAAAGACAATCTCATGATCCTCCCCAAGTGGCCGTTGTTCGGCAGGCTTGCTCCAGTATTGGTAGAAGGAGGACGGGCCGTTTATCGACGGCTTCTGTTCCCGTATTGAACGGTAAGTGGAATACTCAATTCCATTGCTGGTGAAGGTCTTTCCATATTCTGCGTTTTGGCTCGGATCATAGGTCCATCTTTGCAGGATGTAGTACTCCACCAGGTGTTCTGGGTTTGAGGTAGGCATATCCTCGTCGTATCCCCAACCATAGACGGTAATATAGCTGGC
>CAZKCY010000337.1:0-3399 GCA_964551155.1 uncultured Marinimicrobium sp.
GACGCTTGAGCACCATGGGCCCTGCGAAGTCGCTGTCGGCGCCCAGCTCGCAAGCGCTGTTGACCAGCAGGCAGCCATTGGGGCCGCCGTCGTTCTGATAATTAGCCGTGGCTTCGACCAGATCCAGCAAAAACTGCCTGGGCGATTCTGCCTGGGCGAGTGTCTCGCGCAAATAGTCCGCCGTCATTTCGCCGTAGCGGTCGAGGCACAAATTGAACAGTTCGTCTTTGGAGCCAAAAGTCTGGTAAAGGCTGCTTTTCGACAGTCCCATGGCAGCCATCAGCTGACTGGTCGAAGTGCCTTCATAACCCCGGGCCCAGAACAGCAACATGGCTTGCTGCACAGCTTGTTCGGGGTCGAACTGCAGCGGTCGACCGCGACCGGCGGAGGATGTTTTGGCCATAGTTTCTCCAGATGGGGCAATAATAGAACCGATTGGTCCAATAATCAACTCAATATGAAAGAGTTTTCTATTTTAGCTGAAATGTCCGTTAGTCTTACCGATAATTGGATGAGTCAGACTCACAAGAAATGGAGTCTGACGTTTTGATTGGTAATGCGGCTATGTTGATGTCGGCCGTCAGGTTGCTCTACAAATCCGAAACATCCAGCCAAAGTTCGGGGCGGTCCACCGGCGTGGCTTCGGGTAGGGTCGGGTTGTCCAGCGGAAAGACTTTGCGCTCGCCCATATTGGCTTTCTGCAGCACGTCTTGGACCATTTCGGTACCGAAAAACAGCTCGTCGAAGCCGCCATCGGCAATCGCCAGATTCAGGCCACGCTCTAGGTCGGCGGCCAGCTGGGGGCGATTTTTACTGGTATAAATGTAAAACGGCATTCGGTACATCAACATCAGTCGTTTCTCGACCGCCAGCTCCAAGCCCTCTCTGCCCCACTGTTCGACTTCGGCAAAAGGCTCGTTGACCCCGCGCGGAAAGGCGTCGAAGCGGCCACCATCAACCATATAAAACAAGCTCGGAAACTTATTTACCTTTACTACATTAAGCCCGTTGTGTTCGAGAATTTGGGTGTCGGCCCAGCGGGTACCTTGGCCCATGGAAATCTTTTTTAGCTCGGCAAAAGTGTCTATCTGGTCGAAGTAGTGCTGGTTGTCCGCGTGGATGATCATAACCCGGTAGCCAAGCAGGCCTTTCATCAGAGGAATTCGAACGGGCTGTAGCAGCTCCTCCATCTCTTGGTTGGTGGCCGCCGACATAATGTCGAGCTCACCGCTGGAGACCATCTCGATATTTCTGGTTTGGGTTAAGTCACCGGGTACCATCTCAATTTGGTAGTTGTGCTCAATCCGGCTTAAAGCAAGCTTGACCGCATCAACCATGTACTCGGTCAAGGGCGTAAACGGCTCGTTAATGCGGATAGTATTCGACTCGTCTCCTTGGCCGTGGGCTGGCAGGGAGAGCAAAAAGGCCAAAAGGAGACCGATCAAAGGCCGCAGCAAGGTTCTTGTCATTAGGGCAAGCCTCCAAAAAATGTGTGGCCTCTCCCTGGATTCGACAGTAAAAGTGAGCATATACAGAAACCAGCACCAGAATGTAGCAAAATGCGCCAACCTGGGGAAGCTCTTTCGCTTTATTGGTATTCGATGCCCACCGGAATTTAAGATCTAACAAGGGTTTCGGCCGCAGGCCCGCTAACTTGAACAGCCATCCCATCGACCCCCGCGGGTTGAAACCCTCTAAATATTTGCCCCCCTTCCAAATCCGTACTAGGTTTTACAATGAACCGGAAGCACTTTCGCTTCCCAAAGCTTGTAACCCGCGCAATGGTGCAAGCTCTTATGGCTGGGTCAAAAGGAGGCGAATATGTTGTCCTGGGCAATTCTATTTCTCGTTGTGGCTATAGTGGCGGCGGTACTGGGATTCGGTGGTATCGCGGGGACGGCCGCTGGCATCGCAAAAATACTGTTTATTATATTTCTGGTGTTTTTCGTGATATCCGTGATTATGCATGTCACTAAAGGCCGTGGACCTTAACTTTAAGGCACCCTGCCGGGCGAATCAGCGCTCAAGACGCCCCCAAATTTCACATCTGCCGCCATAGTGTCGTGGTCATCGCTTTCTGTTGCCCATAAAAGAGGTTTTAGCCAACAAAGTGCTCTCAGCGGAGGGGGTGGTCTTGTCGATACTTCCCAGCGAAATTCGAAAGAGAGGATCTAGGATGTACGACTTTCTCGAACAGAGCACTCGGTTAATGAAAAAAGCCGCCGAGCTGGGCGAAATAGACAAGAGCGTCGTCGAGCTCTTGTCCAAACCAGGTCGGTTGGTAGCTTTTCGCATACCTTTGAAGATGGACGATGGCAGTTGCCGTATATTCGATGCCTACCGAGTGCATCACAACGATGCGTTGGGGCCCACTCGAGACGGTACCCGCATCTCTGCGGATCTAAACCTGGAAGAGTGTGAAGCCCTGGCAATGGTCATGTCCGTCAAACACGCCGCCGGACTGATCCCCGCCGGCGGCGGCAAGGGTGGCATTGCCGCCGATCCCAAAGAACTGAGTGAACTCGAATTCGAGCGCCTATGCCGAGCCTATATTCGCCATTTGCGACCTTCTGGGCCGAACTTTGATGTGCCCGGCGCCGATGTGGGCACCGATATGCAGACCATGGCTTGGATGCTTGATGAATACGAGCAGATAACCGGCGGTCACGCGCCGGCGGCGATCAACGACAAGCCGGTCATTCTCGGCGGAACTTTAGGGGGTTACGAAGCGACAGGTCGGGGTGTTTATGACGTGTTCGAAGCCGCAGCCAAGGAAATGGATTTTGAAATAGAAGGTGCCCGCGTAGCCATTCAGGGGTTTGGGCAGGTGGGCTCGGTGGCGGCTCAGTCTTTTCAGGAAGCCGGCTGCAAGATAGTGGCGGTGCGCGAAATCGATGCCGGGGTCTACTCCAGTGAGGGTATTGATGTCGAGGAATTACTCGAGCATCGGGAAAAAACCGGCAGCCTGAAGGACTTTCCTGACACTCAGGCGATCAGCAACGATGAGCTGTTCGAGTGCGATTGCGATGTATTAGTGCCCGCCGCGCTCCAGGGGGTAATTACCGAAGACAAGGCGCGCAAGATTAACGCTCGCATGATCATAGAAGCGGCCAACTCGCCCACCACGATGGAAGCCGATGAGATATTGATGGAACGGAAAATTGCCGTGATTCCCGACGTGCTCGCCAATGCCGGTAGTGTGCATCTGTGCCAGATGGAGCGAACTCAGGGAATTGCCGACGACTTCTGGACCCGGGAAACCATCGATCAAGAACGACGCAAAAGACTGGTTAAGGGCTACCAAAATGCCTCCCGTATGGCCGCACAATACAAAACCGATTCCCTGCGCCTGGGCGCCTGGATTCACGCACTCAAACGCATCGAAGAGGCCGTGCTCAC
>CAZKCY010000338.1:0-3372 GCA_964551155.1 uncultured Marinimicrobium sp.
TCTTGGTCAGTTGCAAAAATACGCCACATTCCAATTTTGGCAACTCGCGTTTTACCGGATGAACTTATGATTTCTTGGCCGAGCTCCTGGCACGCATCGGGCAAGCAACCAAGGCAATTTGATATATCCTCGGGCAAAAGGTCCTTTCCAGAAATACGTAATGTAGCTTTAGTTCTGCTTATAGTTGCCATGCTATTCCGATGTGTAACATTTGAATATATGTCTCGGCGACGTGTATCTCCGAATATCCCGTCGCGGAGACTGTTATCTGGAAAATGCCCTATTTCGGTATCGCTGTAAAGCCGAAAAGGCGGGGGGCTTGAGGAGCTGGCGCATTTTTCATTGGCTATAACGGCTGTATGACTGTTCAATCCGAATATACAGTCCGGTAGGCGGTTATATTCAGAGGGAATTCTCGCTTAAGAGCCCGTAAAGCTAGACCGCTTGGGAGTTTTGGCGCCTGGGAGTGAAAAAATATACCGTCTTGCGGCCTTCTATCTCGGTTGCCTATAACGCTCTAAAACCTTGGCAACCCGTTGATTTTTATGGGTTTTCTTTGATCTTAAAAAATCATCGTGTATATCCGTCTAATAGGCTGTTATTCCATTTGAATGCACTGCTTTACACGGCGGGCAATTAACTCTAAACATCAAACTCTAGATAAAAGCGGGGTAATGAGAAGCTAGGGGTTCGAACCCGAGTTTGCGTAGACACCACTCATGGCCATAGGCAGACTATACCGGCTCAGTGGTAGTATGCGTTTCCCGAGAAAAGTCAATGCACCACTTCAGAGACAACGGCTAGCCGTCATTTGGAATCAAGGAAATCTCGTCCCTATGGGTTTATTTGAAAGCTCAACCAATAGCAACGCCATTCAAATATCGCGCCTGGACCCGGCTGAGGTACTCGGGTGCGCCTATCCCCGACAATTTTTACTGGATGATCACCCCTGGCCGACCGCAGAGCATTATTACCAGGCGATGAAGTACCCCGGGCAGGATCGGGCTCTGGCTATTCGCGACGCAACGAGTGTTGAGCAAGCACGCAAATTGGGGCGCGGTTGGTTCAAACGCCCGCGCCGCGATTGGGATAAGGTAAGAGTGGTGGTCATGACCCGAGCGATTTATACCCAGTGCCGGACTTGGCCGGAGTTTGCCGAGGCCCTCTTGGCGACCGGAGACCAGGAAATACTCGAGATTTCCAACTACGACCATTTCTGGGGTATTGGCCGAGATCAGCGCGGCGATAACCACTACGGCAAGGTGCTGATGGACGTGAGAGCCAAGCTCCGCGAGGAAAGGGCTTAGACCATGCTGCGCCTTCCCGAATCGGACATTGAGGCCGCGCTCTCGGCGATATTGCGCGGGCGAGGTTGCGCTGAAGACAAGGCGCAAGTTCTCGCCGAGACGTTTACCGGCAACAGTAAAGACGGGGTTTATAGCCACGGCCTGAACCGATTCGCGCGTTTTGTCGGGCTGATTGATCAGGGTTTTGTAAACCTGGCCGAAGAACCGGTGCTAAAGCGTGCCTTGGGTGCCATAGAACAGTGGGACGGAAACCTGGCTCCAGGAATTCTCAACGCTCTGCAGGCGACCGATAGAGCCATGGCGCTGGCGCGCGAATCGGGCATAGGTTGTGTGGGCCTTGCCAATACCAACCATTGGATGCGCGGTGGCATTTATGGCTGGCGTGCAGCCCGCCAGGGCTTTGTCTTTATCGGTTGGACCAACACCATTGCCAATATGCCGGCCTGGGGCGCTCAAGACGCCAAACTTGGCAACAACCCGCTGGTGTTGGCGGTACCTTACGCAGATGAAGCCATAGTGCTGGATATGGCCCAGTCGCAATTCTCTTACGGCACCATGGAGGCAGCACACCAGCGCGGGGAGGTCTTGCCGGTGCCCGGCGGATACAATATCAATGGAGGTCTGTCACAGAATCCGGCGGATATTTTGCAGAGCCACAGAGCCCTGCCGGCGGGTTATTGGAAAGGCGCGGGTTTGTCGCTTTTGCTCGATATACTCGCTGCGCTCTTGTCGGGCGGACTGTCTACCGCCGAACTCAGCCGCAGGGGAACCGAGTACGGCGTGTCTCAAGTGTTTATCGCTATCGACCTTGAGAAGCTGGGTACTACCAATGCTTTGCAGCAAGTGGTTGCAGCAATTATCGACGATTATAAAAACTCCCGTTCGGTGGATCCGGGGGCCGAAATTCGTTATCCAGGCCAAGGTGTCTTGCAAAGAAGACAACAAAATCAGCAACAAGGAATTCCTGTGGATGAAAAGATATGGGCGGAAATTCAAGCGTTGTAGCGCTCGTTTCCTGCCCTATTTACCCTTCCCACCGACAGAACAGCCAGTGCCAGCCGGCTCAGGATCAAACCACCCTTGAGCCGGCGATTCAGGAATTCTTTATAAGGCCGCCAGGTAAGCGGGCTGAGCACTTTGCCTGGTCACGTAAAGTTCAATTGAATGCCGGCTTTCAAGCCGGGAAAGCTGAGCTTCAGCTTCGTTTTGTGAATTGAAAACTCCAATCACTACCCGAAAGTAGGGAACGCCTTCACTCTCGCTAGTCATAATTTCGGCGTTAATACCTCGCTGAGCCAGGGCATCGACAAATTTTCCGGCGTTCTTCGCTTTGGAAAACAATCCGGCCTGAACAAGATATTGGACATTGGCTAGCGGCAGCGCGCGCGGCTTTAGCTCCGCCGCACTCTCGGCGATTTCATGCGGACGTTGTTCGAGCTCAGTTCTGTCCAGAATCACCAGTTGGTCGATGTTCCGATCCGGGTTCTCCTGGGGCTGGAGCGAGCATGAATCCGCTACCGGAGCACTCACTTCCAGGTGGTGCGGCGTGAGCTCCGCAGGTTCGGCCGTCCCGGCAATAAAAAATCCGGCTATAAAGCTCGCCAACGGCAGTAATGTACAAGCGGCTAGCAAGCAGACAAAATCGCGTTTTGTAAAAGTGAATGTATCCATTGTTTTTCCCCAAGCGGATGTCAATTTATTGACTTATTTGTTCAAATGACGTTGCCCTCCTAGGGATTAGAGCAATTGACGTGCCAATTAGAACGCCTGCCAGCGCACTGCGAAATCAGGCAGAGGTTCAAAACTCTTCCGTTAGTCGCCACCCTTCTCTGCCAGAGGCGTGACCGGAAAAAACGGAATACTCAGGGGATAGTTCTGAATCACACCGTCTTTAGCGCGCACCGCTCCGATGACGATAAAGATGACCGAAAGGATAGCCAGCGCCAACAACATAAAGATGCCGATAATCACCATACTCAGTATCAGCGATATCACAAAGTAGATGAACGAGCTGAGAATCCAGTTGAACACCACTTTGCCCTGCTGATCTATGTAGGGATCATCA
>CAZKCY010000339.1:0-1746 GCA_964551155.1 uncultured Marinimicrobium sp.
CGGTTGTTCGCATCATGCGCGCCAAGTTCGAGCAGGGCTTGTTTGACAATCCCTACGTTTCTCCCGAAGGCGCTGAGGAAACCGTGGGCAACCAGCGCATTGTGGCCCGAGCGCAACAAACCCAGCGGGACGCACAAGTGCTGCTCGAGAACCGGGAGAACCTGCTACCGGTAGGGGCGCCTATGAAAAAGGTCTTTGTGCACGGTATGTCCTCCGATAGCGTCGAAGCAAAGGGCTTGACCGTTGTCGAGTCTCCCTCGGAGGCCGATTTTGCGATCATCAGAACCGAAACGCCCAATGAAGTGCTTCATCCGCACCACTTTTTCGGGAGCCGTCAAGACGAGGGGCGGCTGCGGTTTGCCGATGGGGATGAGGATTACGAGGTGCTCAAGCGGGCCAGTCAAGAGGTGCCAACCATTGTGGCCATATTTCTGGATCGTCCGGCGGTACTGGATAATGTGACGGATAAGGCACAAGCCATCCTGGCGAATTTCGGTGCAAGTGACGAGGCGGTACTGGACCTTGTGCTCGGGCACGCCAAACCGAAGGGCAAGCTTCCCTTCGAGCTGCCGGCCTCCATGGAAGCCGTTGAGAAACAGCACCCGGGAGTGGCGAATGATAGCGATTGGGCACTATACCCCTACGGCTTTGGGCTATAGTTGTAGTGCCGTACTTTGCTGAATAATCCGGTCATTCCGCCCCAGTAGGCTGGAATGACTGACCACGACCGACGACTCTAAAAGGTCCTTTGGAATGAGAGCCATATTCGCACTGACTGTTTTGATTCTGATGCTACCGGCGGCATACGCCGAAACCGTGTTGACAGACTTGAAAGTCGACTACCAGGACAAGCCGATGGCACTGGAAGCGGAACAGCCGGTGTTTTCCTGGCGCATGGAGTCCGATGACGGTCTGGGCCGGCAACGTGCCTACGCAATCGAGGTAAAATCCGAGAGTGGGGCGGTCGTATGGGAAACCGGCCGGACAGTGAGCACCCGCTCTGACGGCATTGTGTACGCGGGCGAGCCGCTGAACCCGACGACGCGCTATCGTTGGGTCGTCCGGGTCTGGCGTGAAGACGGAGAAATCGCAACGGGCGAGGGCCGGTTTGAAACCGGGTTTATGGTCAATGGTGACAAGCGCTTCGCCGATGCCCATTGGATTGGCGGACAAAGCAGCGACCTCGTATTTCGTGCCGATTACTTCTCCGTATTTCGGCTGGGCTTTGGAGTGCAACTTGATCAATCCTCGAAGAGTGAGAAGGCCGCCTTGGTCATCGGGGGGAATGACTGTCGCCTGATGGACAGCGATTACAATATCCAGGGAGTGGACAATGATGAAAACGAAAGCTTTATCGCTCTGGAGTTTGACATTAGCGAGTTGAGTCCCGACGGCGGTAGCGCTTTCCTGAATGTGTATAGAGTGGGGTATACGCCCGATGACTCTCGCCAAAAGCCCCTGGCCCGGCTGCCGATACCTCGTACTTTGGTAAATGCCCGGAATCGGTACGAGCGGCACAGTGTTGACGTTCGCTCGCTGTTCGGCCTGCTCACCATCTATATCAACGGCCGGGGGGAGGAGCACCGAATCACTCCGTTCGATCCGTCGTCTCCGCCCCATATGCCACAGGGCCTGAGTATCAATCCGCTGGCATTTGGTGGTCGCCTGCAGCCTGAGGGAAACCCCGGCGACTATATAGTTTAACCGACGGTTTCCGAGATCGGCTTCTGGCAGAAGCCGGGGCAG
>CAZKCY010000339.1:1756-3128 GCA_964551155.1 uncultured Marinimicrobium sp.
GCAATTTAAGAGCGCCCGCCAATCTTTTGTTCGCCGCGGCTTCGGCCGACGCCGACGCTTATGCAGAGTTGTATCTCGGTGAACGAGGGGACCCGTCCATTACGGAACAGAAAGATCACGGGTATCGTGTCAGCGGCGGAGACGATGAAACCCTGATTCTAAGAGACCCAAGCCGCTTGTCTTCGCCCATGTTGCGGACGGGGTTCTTGTTGAAGGACAAACCGATCGAAAAAGCCAGACTGTATGCCACGGCAAGGGGCATATACGAGGTGTATCTCAACGGCTCTCGTGTGGGCAATGATTACTTCGCGCCCGGCTTGACTCAATACGATAAACATCACTCCTACCAGGCCTACGATGTGACCGATGCGCTACGCTCGGGAGACCATAATGCGGTTGGTGCCTGGGTTGGCGAAGGCTGGTGGAGCGGCAATGCGACGTATAACGGTACCTATTGGAATTTCTTCGGTGATCGCCAATCCTTTATGGCCAAGCTGGTTGTGACCTATGAGGACGGAACGACACAAGAGGTGAACACCGAACCCGGAACCTGGCGGGTGTTTCATGGCGGTCCGGTTCGCTATGGCAGCTTCTTCCAGGGGGAGGTGTATGACGCCCGCCGGGAAGTGCCGCTTGATGGCGTGGCCTATATCGCGAACGAGAATCCCGATCCCAATAGCAAGGCCATTGTGACCGGCTATGAACCTATGGATCTGGTGGGCCACAGGGGTAATCGCCCTGCCATCGTGAAAACATTGAGCGCCCGGTCGGTTGAAGAAGTCAGCCCCGGTGTGTACGTCTACGATATGGGGCAGAACATGGTGGGTGTCCCGCGTATTGAGCTGGAGGATACCGAAGCCGGGGACCGAATCGTCATACGCTATGCGGAAGTGAGGTATCCAGACCTGCCCGAGCACGAGGGACTTGTCGGTCGAATTATGATGGAAAACATCCGCGCGGCGCTGGCGCACGATATCTATACCGCAAAAGGTGGACCGGCGGTGATCCAGCCCCGCTTTACCTTCCACGGCTATCGTTACCTGGAAATTACCGGAATTGACGAGGCATTGCCCCTGGAGGCGGTCCAGGGGAAGGTGATCAGCTCCATTTCCGGGTTGACCGCGAATTACGAGACCTCGAATGAGCTGGTCAACCGTCTCTGGGAAAATATCACTTGGTCGATGCGCGCCAATTTTCTCTCCATTCCGACCGACACGCCCGCCCGTAACGAGCGTATGGGCTGGAGTGGTGATATCAATGTGTTTGCCCGAACGGCCATGTACCTTGCCGACGTCGCCCCCTTCCTGCAGCGGCATTTGACCGCCATGCGGGACCTGCAGGGGGAGAGCGGGCGTTTTACCGACGTCGCCCC
>CAZKCY010000339.1:3138-3356 GCA_964551155.1 uncultured Marinimicrobium sp.
GGCTTTGTCGGAACCTTGTGGGGCTCGGCGGGCATCAATATTCCCTGGCAGCTATACCGGCAGTACGGCGACCATCAAACGCTTGCAGCTCACTACCCCGCGATGAAGCGTTATGCCGACTTCCTGTGGCGGAAGCGCGACTCAGAGACAGGAATCTTACTGGAAGGGCCGCTCGGGGATTGGCTGAGTCCCGAGGGACGCCAAAATGACAATACCCT
>CAZKCY010000340.1:0-3347 GCA_964551155.1 uncultured Marinimicrobium sp.
ATCATCAGCAGCGAATAAATCGCTTCCTGGACGCCGGTAGCGCCCAATGAGTGCCCAGTGAGAGACTTGGTTGAGCTGATCGCGGGTATTTGATCGCCAAAAGTCGCGCGCACCGCTTTGAGCTCTGCCAGATCGCCAACCGGAGTGCTGGTGCCGTGAGCATTGATGTAATAGATCTTGCCCTCGGTGGTGGCCAGCGCTTGCTGCATACAGCGCACCGCGCCCTCGCCCGAGGGTGCCACCATGTCGTAGCCATCGGAGTTGGCGCCGTAACCCACCAATTCGGCATAGATAGTCGCACCACGCGCTTTGGCGTGCTCCAGCTCTTCCAATACCAGGCAGCCACCGCCGCCGGCTATGACGAAGCCGTCGCGCTCTGCGTCATAAGCTCGAGACGCTTTCTCGGGGGTGTCGTTATACTTGGTGGAAAGTGCACCCATGGCATCGAACAGGCAGGTCAGTGACCAATGTTCTTCTTCGCCGCCGCCGGCAAACACAATATCTTGCTTACCCAGCTGAATTTGCTCCATGGCGCTGCCGATGCAGTGGGCGCTGGTGGCACAGGCTGAGGATATGGAATAGTTGACGCCCCGAATCTTGAAGGGAGTGGCCAAGCATGCGGATGTGGTGCTGCCCATGGTCTGAGTGACCCGATAGGGGCCGACGCGCTTCAAGCCTTTTTCGCGCAGCAGATCGGCGGCTTCCACCAAGTTTTTCGACGAAGCGCCGCCAGAACCCATGATGATGCCGGTGCGCTCGTTAGATACCAAGGACTCGTCCAGGCCGGCATCGGCTATCGCCTGCTCCATGGAAATATAAGAAAATGCGGCCGCATCGCCCATAAAGCGCAGTATCTTGCGGTCTATGCACTCTTTTAGGTCGATATCCACGGAGCCGGCCACATGGCTGCGAAAGCCCATGTCTTTATAGGTTTCCTGGAACTTAATGCCGGAGCGGCCGGTACGCAAAGCGTCCAATACCGCTGCTTTATCGTTGCCCAAACAGGACACAATGCCCATGCCGGTAACTACAACGCGTTTCATAGGCTACCTCATATAGCTGTTACAGAGCCTGAATCTGATTAATACCCTGGTTCGTTATTATGCCACACAATCCAGGCCGCAAAAGCAGCCCCAAAGGCTGGGTTGCAGCCTTTGGGGCTGGGACTTTAAATTTTATTCGGATTCGGCGTTTCGGGGGCACTCGATCAGAATGAGTCGGTGTTTTGAAACAGCCCGACCCGCAAATCCTTGGCAAAATAAATGTCTTTGCCATCGACGGAAACCCGTCCGTCGGCAATGCCCATAATCAGCTTGCGCTCAATAACTCGCTTGAGGCTGATATGGTAGGTGATCTGTTTCGCAGTAGGCAAAATTTGGCCGGTAAACTTAACTTCACCACAGCCCAGGGCGCGACCGCGCCCGGGGTTGCCTCTCCAGCCTAAATAAAAGCCCACCAGTTGCCACATGGCATCCAGGCCCAGGCAGCCGGGCATGACCGGGTCACCGGGGAAATGGCAGTCGAAGAACCACAGGTCTGGAGAGATATCCAGTTCGGCGACGATTTCACCTTTGCCGTATTCGCCGCCATGTTCGCCGATATGGGCGATGCGATCCAACATCAGCATGTTGGGCACCGGCAGTTGGGCATTGCCCGGCCCGAAGAGGCGACCTTGGCCGCATTCCAGCAATTCTTCGCGACTGTAGGAGTTTTGGGGAACAAAAGCATTCATAGTGTCGACTCTGTGGGTAAGCGATTTCGGCCGAAATGGGCGTCAAAAGGGGCCATTCTACCTGCTGTGGGGGACTTGTCTAGCAGACTCTCGGAAAACCCTTATGCCTGCCTGGCCTATGTGCCCAGGGCTTTGCCCGAGGCTTCCAAACAATTAGTGACTGCGCTCCAAGGCGAACTCGGCCAATTCCCGCAAGGCCTTGGTATAGGTGTTGTTCGGCAGCAGCGCAAGTTGGTTTAGGGCCGCCTCAACCTCCTGGCGGGCACACTTCAAAGTGTAGTCCATAGCGCCGCTGCGTTCGACAATGGCGACTATGGCTTTCAGTTGGCTGGCGTCGCCCGCGCGAATGGCTGTGCGAATCAGCTCCGCTTCTTCTTTATTAGTGTGTTGCATGGCGTGTATCAAAGGCAGGGTGGGTTTGCCCTCGGCCAGATCGTCCCCGAGGTTTTTGCCCAAGGCTTCGGCGTCGCCGCGATAATCCAGAGCGTCGTCCACCAGCTGGAAGGCCAGGCCAACATGCTGGCCGTAGGCGGTAAGGGCCCGGTGTTGCTCGGGGCTGGCTCCGCTCAGCAAAGCGGCGACTTCACAGGCGGAGGAGAACAATATCGCGGTCTTTTTACCTATCACCGAAAAATAGCTGGCTTCGCTCACCTCCGGGTCTTTGGCATTTACCAATTGTTGGACTTCGCCCTCGGCGATTTTGTTGGTGGTGTTGGAGAGCACCGCCATTATTTCTATATCGCTCAGTGCCACCATCATCTGAAAAGCCCGCGAATACAGAAAATCCCCAACCAGGACACTGGGAGCGTTGCCCCACTCGGCATTGGCGGTGGGGCGGCCACGGCGCAGATTGGACATATCGACGACATCGTCGTGCAGCAGGGTGGCGGTGTGGATGAACTCTATGATTACTGCCAGATCGATATGATCTCGACCTTTATAGTCGAGCGCTCGGGCTGCGAGCAGCACCATCAACGGGCGCAGGCGCTTGCCGCCGGCCTCTACCAAGTAATGGCCTATATTCTCCACCAGCTCTACGTCTGAGTGCAGCTGATCAATGATGCGCTGATTAACGGCAGTAAAGTCGTCAGCGACTACCTGATGAAAAGACAACATGGGTAGGACTCGGTAGCAAATTGAGGTTAGGCATCCTAGGCAGCGCCAGGGACAGTGTCAAGCCGCTGCGGAGCTGTTGATGACGGGGCTAGTCGCAATTATCTCAACGTGTGCACTTAGTCTTTTAACTCCTCGCTAAAAGGTCAGTCTGCCCGCAATCAATTTCTTTGAAAGCCCAAAAGTAAGCGTTTGCTTACCTGTGAGCGCATTAGCTATCGCGCGACGCTCGCCATTATCCGCCCTTCATAAAAGCTTCACAAAAGTGTCGCTTAAGTTTCATAAATCTTGGTGAAGATAGGCCCCACATGAGCACAGGGCTCGTTTTGGCGAGAGCGGTCACCAAAGCCGCTTCGTTCGAGCCTGGATCTGCTGTGAACCCTAAACCGGCTGTTGGTTTTAAATCGGCATCCACCTTTTTTAAAAGCGATCCTCTTGGGAGTCTTAGATTTATGAAAATTATCAGCTTAGTGGGCGTTACTGCCCTGGCTGCCACTCTGGC
>CAZKCY010000341.1:0-3345 GCA_964551155.1 uncultured Marinimicrobium sp.
GTTGGACTACTGCCTGCAGGCGTCTGTGACTAGCGCCGACGAAGGGATGACCCTCGCCGAGCTGAAACAAGCCTGCCGCTCGCTAATTGAAAATTCACAGGCCGACGCAGCTGTCGCTGACGAGGGCGACGCAAAGCCACAACCGGCACACGCCCCTGGCGTCGAGAGCAGTCGCCTGCTCAACAAACGTCTGCGCATAGAAGCGCTTAACCGAGCCAACCGATTTATGCTCACGCCGCACAGGCGCAATTACTTTCTGCCGATCAGTTTCCAGCCCAGCCCCAACCTCGAACCCTACCGGCTATCCGACAGCAGACTCTCGGAACTGCAGAAAATCGAGGTGGAATTTCAATTGAGCGTAAAGATTCTGCTGCGCGAGGCCCTACTGGGCGATAACGGCCATCTATATATGGCCTATACCAATCTCTCACTCTGGCAAGCCTACAACCGCGACCTTTCCCGGCCCTTTCGTGAGACCAACCACCAATCTGAGTTGATTCTGAGCTTCATCAATGACTGGGAAGTGTTTGGCTTTCGCAACGTCCTCAACGAAGTGATTATCAACCACCAGTCCAATGGCCAGGGCGGCCTGCTTTCGCGCAGCTGGAACCGAATAATGCTCAATACCGTGTTCGAGCGCGCCCCCTTTGCGGTGCAATTCACGCCCTGGTATCGCATTCCCGAAGATAGGGCTGAATTTCCCGGCGATCCTCGTGGCGATGACAATCCCGACATCGAAAAATATTTGGGTCATTTTGAACTATCCGGCGCCTATCGACGTAAAGACCATATATTGAGTCTTATGCTGCGCAACAATTTTCGGTCCGAGAATAAAGGAGCGCTGGAAGTCAACTGGACCTTCCCTGTGTCTTCGACGGTGCGCGGTTACGTGAAATACTTTAACGGTTACGGTCACAGCCTTATCGACTACGACGCCCACACCCAGGCTTTGGGGATAGGCATCAGTTTTACCGATCTGTTTTAACAGGCTGTCGAAACCCTATCTAGGTTTTCAACAAGTCTAGAAGCTATGGCCGGTCAGTTGCGAAAGGAGACTTTTCCATGTATCTGAAGCGAGTATTGCTTGTGAGTTTTGCCATTGCCCTCAGCGCCTGCTCCTCCCCCCAGCTCCAGGACTACGCCAAGAACCAGCCCGACCTGGTTCCAGAGCAGTTTTTCAAGGGCGCACTGACTGCCCATGGGGTAGTCAAAAATCGCTCCGGCAAAGTGATTCGTTATTTTAACGCCACCATTGATGCCAGTTGGAAAAATGGCCAGGGCACTCTGGATGAGCGCTTTGAATTTAATGACGGCGAAATCCAGCATCGGGTTTGGACTCTGACACCGATTGAGGGTGACAACAAAAACGCCGAACAAACGTACCGAGCCACGGCCGGCGATGTGATTGGACCCGGGCGCGCTCAGGTCAGTGGCAATGCCATGCGCCTGGATTATAAGTTGGAAGTGGATTTTCGCGATCGCAAACTCGAGCTGGCGGTCGAAGACTGGATGTGGCTGGTGGATGAAAACACCATTATTAACCAGTCCATACTACGCAAATGGGGCTTTCGGGTCGGCAGCATACAATTGACGATTGTGCGCGATCATCGGTAGCGGGCGGGGCAGGAGGTTGAATCGCCGGGATTGCGGTGCTATAACGACCGGCTCAACCGCCGACCTACTGGATGACCATGACCAACGAACTTTCCCCAACGCCCGAACAAAAGCCTTTGGAGTTGAACTGCCCAACTTGTCAGACCAAAGTACTCTGGAGCGAGGATTACCCCTTTCGGCCCTTTTGCAGCGAACGCTGCCAACTGATCGATTTGGGCGAGTGGGCCAGCGAAGGCCACAAGATCCCCGGCGCCCCGGTTATTCCCGATGAAGAGCAGGATCAATAAGCCCGAAATTATCCGCGCGGAGCTTTGAGATCAGAGCTCCCAGCCCTTTGCTAATACTGATCGGCTAAGACTTGCTCAGCTGGCCAGGCAAAACCAATCCCCGCTATGCCCTGAGCGCCCCTTAGGCGCGCCTCTGGCAGCTCTTGTTCAGTCATGCCACCCAAAGCGTAAACCGGAAAGCCCGCGCGCTCAGCCAGCTCGGTAAAGCGCTGCCAACCGAGTGGTCGCGCTCCGGGATGGGACCGGGTGGGCGCAACTGGTGACAGGGTCACATAATCCACACCCAGCCGGCCGGCTTGCTCGAGTTCTTCGGCATTGTGGCAGGAGGCACCGAGCAATACACCAGCTGCTACCGGACGGGATTCGCAAACAGCCAACTGATGTCGGTTCAAATGCAGGCCTACACCCTGAGGCAGGCGCCGCCAGAGTTGCGGGGAAGCATTGGCCACCAGCTGGGCCTTTGAAGCCTCACAGAGCCTAGAGGCGATGCCGGCCAGTTGGAGATAGGACTCCTCATCGGCTTGCGGAAGGCGCAGCTGAACCAGCCGAATGCCTTGGGCGAGGGCTTGCTCCAGGCGTTGGCCAAAGTCCGTCGGCGAACTCGCGGGGCCGGTAATCAAAAGCCGGTCGGGTAAATTCAGCGCCCGAACAATGGCCCTATTTGCCTGGGGAAACTCATAATCGAACAGTGCCTGCGGAACAACCCAGCGGATCGGCTGAGCCTCTTTGCCGCAGGCTTGACCGTCAAAAGCGGTGACCTTGTGCACTTCGAGCAGTACCGATTTGTCCTGGTAGTCGTGGCGAATACGCATCAGTGGCTCGCTCGCGCGCACCACTATGCCCAGCTCCTCCCAAAGCTCCCGCCGCAATGCCTGCGCCAAAGTTTCTCCCGCATCCACCTTGCCGCCGGGAAACTCCCAAAGCCCGCCCTGATGTACATGCTCAGGGCGCAGCGCAATCAGAATTCGCCCCTGAGCATCGGTCACCACTCCTACCGCTACCCGCACCAAGGATTTCAACGGCAGTATCCCTTAAGACCGGTAATCGGCGTTGATGCGCACATACTCGTAGGACAAATCGGTGGTCCAAAGGGTTTCGGCCCAATCGCCCCGCCCCAGGTTGATGGCGATAGTGATTTCCTCGCCTTTCATAACCGCCTGACCCTGGGCTTCGGTATAACTGGCCGCCCGGCCGCCTTTCTCGACAATCAGGGTATCGTTCAGATGCACTCTGACTTTGGTCACATCGAGCTGGTCCAGGCCGGCGTACCCTATGGCGGCGACTATGCGACCCCAGTTGGGATCCGAGGCGAAGAGCGCGGTTTTGATCAAGGGCGAGTGAGCCACCGCGTAAGCCACCTTAAGGCATTCGTCGGCATTGGCGCCGCCGGTGATCGCCAGGGTCACAAATTTGGTCGCGCCTTCGCCGTCGCGCACGATACTTT
>CAZKCY010000342.1:0-3339 GCA_964551155.1 uncultured Marinimicrobium sp.
CGCCAAGCTGGGCGCCAAAGGCCGCTGGATCGACGCCGCGCTGGAGAGCATGTGCCAGTCCAACCGTCAGGGCGCGGTTTGCCTGCGCGAATACGGCGCCACTGCCTGTACCGATTTGACCGGTTTTGGGCTCTTGGGGCACTTGGTGGAAATGACCCGCCCCTCGGGCGTCGATGCCGAGCTGGATTTGGCTTCCTTGCCCTTGCTTGAGGGCGCTGAAGAAACCGTCGCCGCGGGCATAGTCAGCTCTTTGCAGCCGGCCAATGTGCGCCTGCGCCGGGCGATTAAAAATCAAGCCGACTGGGTGGATCACCCGCGCTACCCGCTGTTGTTCGACCCCCAGACGGCGGGGGGGCTGCTGGCCAGCGTCCCTGCGGAGCGGGCCGAAGAATGCGTTTCGGCGCTGCGGGCCATGGGCTATAACCGAGCGACAATTATTGGCCGGGTGCTTGAGTCAGGTGAGGCGATTGAGCCTATCGCTTTGAAGTGAGTAAGTTTTGACACGCGGCCGCAGCTTTTACTCAGCCAGCTCGCTTAGCGCCCGGGCTGGCTTGTAACGCTAAGCGGCTGTTAACGAGGGCTATCCAGCCCTTCCAGCAGATTCGCCATATCATCGGCGTGCTCTTCTTCCTGAGCCAGAATATCTTCCATGATTCTGCGTGAAGTCGGATCCTGGTCTCCCAGATATTTGGCCACTTCGCGGTAGCTATCGATGGCAATCCGCTCGGCGATCAAATCTTCAACGATCATTTCGCGCAAGTTCTCGCCCTCGATGAATTCGGCGTGGGACCGGCTCAGTAAACCTTCGGGGTTAAAGTTGGGTTTGCCGCCTAGCTGGGTTATGCGTTCGGCCAGCCAATCGGCGTGCTGCTGTTCCTGCTCGGCGTGCTCGAGAAACTCCTCGGCGGCGACGTTGGCACTGATACCTGAGGCGCGAAAGTAATGGCTTTTGTAACGCAGAGTGCAGACGATCTCGGTGGCCAGAGCTTCGTTGAGAATATTGATCACATTCTCCCGGTTGGCAGCGTAGCCTTCAGTGACCGCGCCTTGCTCGATATGCTTGCGGGCGCGCTCGCGCAAGGTTTTTACGTCGGTCAGAAATGGCTGGTCGGTCATAGTTTTCTCCTCTCTCAATGAATCTGCTTAATAAATAAGCGTAGCAGCTGATTGGAGAGGAATCACGGTAGCTTTAAACATTTATAACGCAAGGCCACAGGCGTTGAGCGTCTGTTTGAGCGCCGCGCGCTCTTTTTCTGGCCGAAATAGTGGTGCCCGCTGTTGCACTTGTCGTTTGAGTTTGGCGAGCCAAGTGGGGTCGCGTTCGGCGCGCAGCAGCTGTAGCTGTAAGGCGTCAGTGTCGGTAACCGGGTAGTAGCCCTCGTAATCTTCCCCCAGCAGCCCGCGATTGCCGGGTATGTCCGAGGCTATCACCGGCAGGCCCGCGACACAGGCCTCGCTCACCACATTGGCGCCGCCTTCCATGCGCGAGCTGATTACCATCAGCCGGGCTCGGCCCATCCATTGGCGCACCCGCCATTGAGGCAGATCCCCAAGCCATTGGTAGCGCTTATTGGTCGCCATTTCCTCGTCTGCGGCCTGGGCCCAATCTTCGGTGTGGGCGCCGCCCATTTGAACCACTTTCAACCGGGAATCGGGGGGCAGATCGCGCATCGCATAAGCGGCGCGCAAGGAGTCTTTTTCTTCCCGCAAGTGACCGGCCACCAGAACTTCAAATTTGCGTTTGGTCGGAGAAGGCGCTTTGGCCGGCAAGGGCAGGGCCGACTGATACACTATGTGCAGGTTTTGGTGAAAGCGCTCGGGCAGGTCCTCTTTCAGGCAGTCGTGCAAACCAATCAGGGCATCGGCGCACTCTAGACTCGCGCGTACTATTTCCGGATGACTATACTGAAACCGGTAGACGTCGGTACCGGTCAGTACCAATACCAGCGGGCAGTTCGGCAGAGCTTGCCGCCAGGCCTGAATAGCGGCGTGACTGCGCCAGGCGTGCAGGGCCAAAATCAAATCCGGTGCCGCTCTGGCCTGCGGGGAGTCGGGCGCATCCTCCGGCCCCAGAATCTGTACCTGGCAGCCGAGCTCTTTCAGTAGCCGGGCCCAGCGGGTCGCCGTGGCCCGATTTCCGGCTCGGGAGCCTCGCGCGGCGGGGGTAATCAGGGTGATCTTGGGCATTAAATGCTTTCCTTTTGAGGCCGTTATGCTTGCGCCAGAGCTAAGAATACCGCCCACTCAGCGCCGCTCGGCGGACGATTTAGCGGCCATGCTCACCGAAGCGCGCCGGCGCAGCCTGACGTTGATGAACGATATTCTCGAGATGCGCGAATTGGGGCCGCATTTGGACATCGTCAATCCTCCTCTTTGGGAGTTGGGGCATGTGGGCTTTTTTCATGAATATTTTGCTCTGCGCGCGCTCTACGGTATTGCCGATACCGGTCTGCCCGAGGCCGAGCAGTGGTTTGATTCGAGCTATATTCCGCACGCGGAGCGCTGGCAGCTGGCTTTGGCCTCGCGCGCGGCAATTCTAGATTACCTGGCGCGGGTGCAACAAGCCATGCTCGAGCGGCTGCCGGATGGCGGCCTGGCCAGTGAGGCTCAGAGTTACGTCTATCAGCTCACGGCTCTGCATGAAGACATGCACGGCGAGGCGTTTATTTATACGCGCCAAACTCTCGGCGATCCGCCGCCCACTTTGAATGTGTCCAACGGCGACATCGATCGCGCCCAGCTTTCGGCTGGTCCACTGCCGGGCGACGTCGATATCCCCGGCGGACTTCACTGGCTGGGCTCCGACGACTCGGTGCCGTTTCGGTTTGACAATGAAAAGCCTCCTATGAAAGTTGAGGTAGCGCCTTTCTCGATTGCCCGGGCGCCGGTGACCAACAGCGAATTCGCGGTTTTTGTAAACCAAGGTGGATATCAACGAGCAGAGTTTTGGAGCCAGCCCGGTTGGCAGTGGCGCCGCCAAGAGGGCGCGCTCGGGCCGGTCTATTGGCGCCCGGATGACAATGGCGGCTGGGAAGAGCGCCGGTTCAATTCCTGGCAACCGCTGGCGCCTCACAGGCCGATAGTTCACGTCAATTTTTACGAAGCCGAGGCCTGGTGCCGCTGGGCGAGTCGGCGCCTGCCCACCGAAACTGAATGGGAAGTTGCCGCCAGCAGGGAGGCTTCGGAAGATCGTCAATCGCTCGCAGCCGGTAAACGCATTTACCCTTGGGGCTCCACACCGCCTTACGGTCGCACGGCAAATTTGGACGCTTTACTCACCGGGCCCGTCGATGTGGCCGCCTTTCCCGAGGGCGACAGCGCCTTCGGCTGCCGCCAGAT
>CAZKCY010000343.1:0-3319 GCA_964551155.1 uncultured Marinimicrobium sp.
CATGGATGGCTTCGAGGTGGTGTCTCCCTACATCAATGGCGAGAACACCGGCGCCGAAGACAGCATCGACAAGGCCCTGCTGGGCAATACCGACCTGCTGGTCACCACCACCGGCAACATCAATGTCTGTGACGAGCATATGCTCAAAGCACTGAAAAGCAGTGCTGTGGTATGCAACATCGGTCATTTCGACAACGAGATCGACACTGCCTTTATGCGCAAAAACTGGGAGTGGCAAGAGGTGAAACCCCAGGTGCATAAGATCTATCGCGACAAGAGCAAAAACGATCACTTGATTCTGCTATCCGAAGGGCGTTTGGTGAACCTGGGCAACGCTACCGGCCACCCCTCGCGCATTATGGATGGCTCCTTCGCCAACCAGGTGCTGGCGCAAATGTATCTGTACGAGGGCCGGTTTGCCGAATTGCCCACCTACAAGAAAAAAGAGAGCCTGTACGTAAAAGTGCTGCCGAAAAAGCTCGATGAAGAAGTGGCCAAAGATATGGTCGAAGGCTTTGGCGGTGTAATTACCAAACTAACCGCGCATCAGGCCAAGTACATTGGCGTGGAAGTTGAAGGGCCCTTTAAGCCAGAGAGCTATAAATATTAACGGAGAACGAGGGACGGGGTACGGAGAACGCTAATAGAACGGGCGTAGCATTAGGCTGGCCCGTCCATTGTCCATCTTTCTTCGTTTACCCTTCCCCGTTAACCGTCCTCCATAAACACAGAGCATTGCAACAATGACTGACAGTGAACAACCGCGGTTGAGTTTTGAGTTTTTTCCGCCCAAAACTCCCGAAGGCCGTGAAAAGCTACTCAAGGTGCGCGAGCGCCTGTCCGAGTTCGAGCCGGATTTTTTTTCCGTCACCTACGGTGCCGGCGGCTCGACCCGCGACAACACCAAAAGCCTGGTGAAGTATTTCAACGAGCTGAGCGTCCCGGTGGCGCCGCATCTGTCTTTTGGTGGCGATGAACCGGAAGCGATTAAAGCCTTGATTACCGAATACCGCGACGCCGGTATTGAACGCATAGTCGCATTGCGTGGCGATATGCCCTCGGGCGTCGGGGGCGGTTACGAGATGGTCTATGCCAACGAGCTGGTGGCGTTTATTCGCGAGCATTTTGGCGATCATTTCCACCTGGAAGTGGCGGCTTATCCCGAGATTCATCCGCAGGCCCAGGGCTACGACCAGGACATCGGCTATCTGAAAGGCAAGTTCGACGCCGGCGCCAACAGCGCCATTACCCAGTATTTTTACAACCCGGATGCCTATTTCTATTTTATGGATCAGTGCCACAAGGCGGGCATCACCCAGCCCATCTACCCGGGCATTATGCCGATCATAAACTATCGCAACCTGACTCGCTTTTCCGACGCCTGCGGCGCGGAAATTCCGCGCTGGCTGCGCAAGCGCTTGGAAGGCTATGCCGACGACAGCGAGAGCATCAGAGCCTTCGGTGAAGAGCTAGTGACCGAACTGAGCGAAGTATTGCTGGAAAACGGCGCCCCGGGGTTGCATTTTTACACCATGAATCAGTATCAGCCGGTGGCGAATATCGTCAAGAACCTGGGATTGGAGGTCTCCAAATAATCCCGAGAGCCATCTCTTGAAGCGGTGGGCGGCGCCACTCTACGACACCGACCGAGCGATGTAGGATGGGCGCTGCCCACCGCCATGGGCTCCGGCGCAAAACTCGGGTACAATGCGCCGCTTTTCGGCTCTCCTGCCCCATCTCTTCCTATCTGGACCCTTTTGTGATCTCTACCGCCAATATCACCATGCAGTTCGGGGCCAAGCCCCTGTTTGAAAACGTCTCGGTCAAATTCAACAACGGCAATCGCTACGGCCTTATCGGCGCCAACGGTTGCGGTAAGTCGACCTTTATGAAGATTCTGGGAAAGGATCTGGAACCCTCTGCCGGCCACGTGATGCTGGAGCCCAATGTCCGCCTGGGCATGCTGCGCCAGGATCAGTTCGCCTACGAAGAATTCACGGTGCTGGATACCGTGATCATGGGCCACGAGGAGCTCTGGCAGGTCAAGGCTGAGCGGGATCGCATTTACGGCCTGGCGGAAATGAGCGAAGCCGACGGTATGAAAGTCGCCGACTTGGAAGTGCGCTTTGCCGAACTGGATGGCTATACCGCCGAAGCACGCGCCGGCGAGCTGCTGCTCGGTCTGGATATTCCGCTGGAGCAGCATGAGGGCCCCATGAGCGCCGTGGCGCCGGGCTGGAAACTCAGGGTGCTGTTGGCTCAGGCACTGTTTTCCGACCCGGAAGTCCTGTTGCTGGACGAACCCACCAACAACCTGGACATCAACACCATTCGCTGGCTGGAAAACGTGCTGGTACAACGCGACAGTACCATCATCATTATTTCTCACGACCGGCACTTTTTGAACAGCGTCTGCACCCATATGGCCGATCTGGACTTTGGCGAACTGCGCCTCTATCCGGGGAATTACGACGATTATATGACCGCTTCGACTCAGGCCCGCGAACGCCTGCTGAACGAAAACGCCAAAAAGAAAACCCAGATCGCCGACCTGCAGGCGTTTGTCAGTCGCTTCTCCGCCAACGCCTCCAAGGCCAAGCAGGCCACTTCGCGGGCGCGCCAAATCGAAAAAATCAAACTGGACGAGGTTCAGCCTTCAAGCCGGGTCAGCCCCTACATCCGTTTTAGCCAGAACAAAAAGTTACATCGCCAGGCGGTCACGCTGGAAGGGGCCAGTAAAGCGTTTGATAAACCTCTGTTTGAGGACTTGAGCTTGCAGATTGAAGCCGGGGAAAGAATTGCGATCATCGGCCCCAACGGCGCCGGCAAAACCAGCCTATTACGCTGCCTATACGGAGATCTGACACCCGACAGCGGCACCATCAAATGGGCCGAACAGGCCGAAATCGGCTATGCGGCCCAGGACCACACCGACGATTTTAGGCACGAAGCCTCGCTATTCGAGTGGATGCAGCAGTGGACCACCGGCGATGAACAGCTGGTGCGCGGCGCATTGGGGCGAATGTTGTTTTCCAACGACGAAGTGAAGAAATCGGTAAAGGTGATTTCCGGAGGGGAACAGGGGCGGATGATTTTTGGCAAGTTAAGCCTGATCAATCCCAACGTACTCTTGATGGACGAGCCCACCAATCACCTGGATATGGAATCCATCGAAGCGCTAAACCTAGCTTTGGAAAACTATCCGGGCACATTGATCTTCGTCAGCCACGATCGGGAGTTTGTATCTTCCCTGGCGACGCGGGTCATTGATATGTCACCCAAGGGCCTAGTCGACTTTCACGGTAACTACGAAGATTAT
>CAZKCY010000344.1:0-3309 GCA_964551155.1 uncultured Marinimicrobium sp.
ACCAGACCCCAAGCGATGGCGCCGCTATCGGTAAAGTTAACCACCGCCGTAGTAATCTCGGAAGATCCTGCGGCCCCAATTGAGCCACAGCAGGACACCGTAGGAACCGAAAAGGTGGCAGAACCAATTAAGACTGAGACGAGAGCGGAGTCGCCGCCAAGTGAAGCCTCGGCCACGCCTAAACAGCCGACTACAGCAATTGAGTTGATCGAGCCCCCACCTATAGGAGAAGTCGAAAAACTTGATTTGAGCGCGTCCAGATTTTCGGTGAGTGAACTAAATCTCTCGGGCTCTGAGCAGACTGCTGCCGATGCTGGAAGCGCCAATCAGGCAGCCTTTGGTGGCGTGTTCGATCCTCGTTTGCGAGCCAAGCTGCAAGCCCGGACTCAAAATCGAAACCGAGCCGAACCAGACAGCTTCGATATTATGAATAACAAAAAGCTTGGCAATGGCTCCGAACGGGTTTCGTTTGGCGATGCCTGTTTCGAGGTTACCGATGCGATTGGCGGAGGCACAAACGAGAAACAGGTATTTCGCACTAACTGTTTGGGCAAGCGGGATCTCTCTGAGAGGATGATGGACAATGTAAAACGAAGTCTTAAGGATAAAGATGAGCTCTAGTGGAAATCCCGTGAATCGGCGCTTAACTTCTCGAGCTGATGGCTTAGGTCGGTGAGCCGTCCGGCAATCACATGCACCACCTCGCCCTCTCGCTCGAGAATGCCCTGCACCTTGAGAATCCGCGCGGTGAGGTAAGCGCGCTGCTGAGCCCGAGCGGTTGCCAGCCAGACCACCACATTGCTGTTGCCGGTGTGATCTTCCAGGGTAATAAACGTGACTCCGGCGGCGGTGCCCGGGCTCTGGCGCCCGGTGACCACGCCGACTACTGTGACCATGGATTTGTGGCGCAGGTTTTTCAGCTCGTCGGCCGGCTGGTAGCGCCCCAGCAAGTTGGCCTGATCGAGCAGCTCAATCGGGTGGCGGTTCAGAGTTAAACCAACCGAGGCGTAGTCTTCCACCAGGTTGTCCATTTCCCCCGGAGTTTTAATAAAACTGGCTGATGCTTCTGCTACCGTTTCCTGCGGGGCCTGGGCAAACAAAGGCAGTTCCGATTCGCTGTCCATCAGACTCCAGCGGGTCTGGTAGCGATTTTCCCCCAGGCTGTGCAGGGCATCGGCGCTGGCCAGAGCTTCAATGTCGTTTTTCTTCAGGCCCAGTTGTTTGAGTTCGCGGGCGTTGCGAAAACCTGATTGACCCAAAGCAGCGCGGGCCTGGAGTAGAAGGTCACTTCCTGCGCGGGAAAAGCCTTTCACCAGGCGCAAGCCCAAACGCAAAGCCAGTTGTCGATCTTCGGGTTCAAGCTTGTGGTCCCAGTCTGAATGATTGATGCACACCGGCAGGATTATGATTTGATGACGGCGGGCGTCCTGAATCAGCTGCGAAGGGGAATAAAATCCCATCGGCAAACTGTTGAGCAGCGCCGTGTAGAAGACCGCCGGATAGTGTTGCTTGAGCCAGGCCGAGGCATAGGCCAGCAACGCAAAACTGGCCGAGTGGGATTCGGGAAAACCGTATTCGCCAAAGCCGCAGATCTGTTGAAAAATCCGCTCGGCGTAGTCGGTGGTGTAACCGCGCTCTTCCATGCCGCTGACCAGCTTGTGGCGAAATTTTCCCAGCTCGCCGGTTTTCTTCCAGGCCGCCATGGCCCGGCGCAGCTGGTCGGCTTCGCCGCCGCTGAAACCGGCGGCCACCATCGCTAGTTGAATGACCTGCTCCTGAAAAATGGGCACGCCCAAGGTGCGACCGAGCACTCCTTTGACTTCTTCGGAAGGGTAGTCGACCGGTTCTTCGCCATTGCGGCGCTTCAAGTAAGGATGCACCATGCCGCCCTGAATGGGGCCGGGGCGCACTATGGCGATTTGAATTACCAGGTCGTAATAGCAGGCCGGCTTGAGCCGCGGCAGCATCGACATCTGAGCGCGCGATTCCACCTGAAATATGCCTACGGTATCGGCGCGCTGAATCATTCGATAAACCGCCACGTCATCCATGGCACGGGTGATTTCGGCCAGGGATAAATCCCGCCGGTAATGCTGACGCACCAGATCAAAGGCTTTGCGAATCGCGCTCAGCATACCCAGCGCCAGCACATCTACCTTCAGCAGCCCGAGGGTTTCGATATCGTCTTTGTCCCACTGGATGACAGTGCGCTCAGCCATGCTGGCATTTTCCACCGGCACCAATTCGTAGAGCGGCCCCGAGGAAATCACAAAGCCGCCCACATGCTGGGACAAGTGCCGGGGGAAGCCTCGAATTTGATTGACCAGATCGATCAATTGCCGCCCGGTGCCGGATTCTGGATCGAAACCCAAGTCGACTACCTGAGCTTCCCAGCTGCTGTCGCGATCGCGTCGGTTGATGTTGCGAATAAAATAATCCAACTGGGATTCGTTAATGCCCAGGGCTTTGCCCACATCCCGCAAGGCACTTTTAAAGCGATAGCAAATCACTGTAGCCGCCAGAGCGGCGCGCTCCCGGCCGTATTTTTGATAAATGTATTGAATCACTTCCTCGCGCCGTTGGTGCTCGAAGTCGACATCGATATCCGGCGGCTCATCCCGCTCTTTGGAGAGAAAGCGCTCGAACAATACATTGATGTGGCGTGGATCCACAGCGGTAATTTCCAGGCAGTAGCAAACCACTGAGTTGGCGGCCGAACCCCGACCCTGGTACAAAATGTTCCGACTCTGGGCGAACTGCACTATGTCGTGAATGGTCAGAAAAAAATGCGCGTAGCCCAGGTCTTCAATGAGTTTCAATTCCTTATCTATGGTGGCTTGAATCGTGGCGCTGATACCTTCGGGAAAACGTTTGGCAATGCCTTCTTTAACCAATTTGCGCAAATAACTGAATGGCGTTTCGCCCTGGGGTACCAGCTCGGCCGGGTATTCGTAGCGCAGCTCGTTCAACTCGAACTGACAGGCGTCGGCAATGGCCAGAGTTTGCTCCAGCCATTCAGAGCGAAAGAGTTTGTTCAGTTTGTCCAGTGAGCGCAGGCTCCGTTCGCCATTGGCGAGCAATTGGCGGCCGGCCTTGTGCACAGTGGTTCCCAGGCGAATGGCGCTAAGGGTGTGCTGCAATGGCAGGCGTTCGGCGCAGTGCATCAGCACGCCGCCGCAGGCGGCGACTGGAATACCGGTTTCCCGGCCCAGAGTCTCGCAGTAATCGATCTGTTGTTGTTCACTGCTCAACAGCCAGCGCCGGCAGCCAATCCATAAGCGCTGGCGATGATAGCGGCGCAGACGTTGG
>CAZKCY010000345.1:0-3307 GCA_964551155.1 uncultured Marinimicrobium sp.
CGGCTGCCTCGAAAACTTTTTTCTGTAGCCTGCTGGGTTAAATTACTTCCAAACGCATCGATAAGTCTACTGCCCGACAATGTTTGGTCAGGGCGCCTATGGAAATGTAATCGACGCCGGTAGCGGCCAGTTCAGCCAGGCCGGCCTCGGTGACATTGCCGGAGGCTTCGAGTTTGGCCCGGCCTTTGTTGATAGCCACCGCTTGCTTCAGGTCGGCAAGGGTAAAATTGTCCAGCATTACGATATCGGCTCCGGCACTCAGGGCTTCTTCCAGTTGTTCCAGGGCTTCCACCTCCACTTCCACCGGTTTTTCTGGCGCCAGCTGGCGCGCGGCCTCAACGGCGTGGGCTATGCCCCCACAGGCCGCTATGTGGTTTTCCTTGATCAAAAAGGCGTCGTAGAGGCCAAAGCGGTGGTTGTGTCCGCCACCGCAGAGCACCGCATACTTCTGGGCGCGTCTCAGGCCAGGTAGGGTTTTGCGGGTATCCAGTAACTGAACCCAGGTATCAGCTACCAAGCTGGCGTAGTGGGCGCTTGCGCTGGCAGTGGCGGATAAGGTCTGGACGAAGTTCAGCGCCGTGCGCTCCCCGGTGAGCAGGCTGCGGGCGGGACCTTCCAGTTCGAACAGGGTTTGATTGGCCTGGACTCGGTCGCCGTCCTGGAAATGCCAGCGAATCTTCACCGTCGGGTCCAGCTGTCGGAACACTTCCTCAACCCAAAGTCGACCGCAGAAGCAGCAGGCTTCGCGGCTGATTACTCGGGCCTTGGCCCGCTGACTGGCGGGGATTAGCAGGGCGTTGATGTCGCCGGAACCTATATCTTCGGCCAGGGCGGCGGAAACTGCAGTGCGCACATCCTCTTGCAGGGCGAGGGAAATATTAGGCATAAAAAGCTATCCGACTGATGCTCAAGGTTGTTCAGAGATGTAGTGGCGCAGGGTCAATTGATCACCGCGCTGGGTGAATTCTACCTGCTGCAGAGCGCTCATGCCCAACAATACGGTGTCGCCGCCCATGGAGGGGTTGATGCTGGCACGTACATTGCGCAACGAAATGGGGCCCAAGTTAAGCTGCTCGACCTTGGTGGCTCTGACCTCAATTCGACCATTGGCGGTTTGGGCGTACTGAACAGCGCCGGCTTCCAGATTGGCTTGTTCGGCGAGATCTTGGCTGATGACCACATCAGTGGCGCCGGTATCGAGCAGGAAAACCGCCTCCTCACCATTGATAGTGCCGGTAGCCACATAGTGGCCGGAGCGGTTGCGTTGCAGAGTCACTTGGCGCATATCGCCCTCGACGGTGCCTTTCGGGCGGGCGTTAGGGTTGTATTGTTTCTCCTCCCAGGCGCCAAAAAGTAGCGTCAAGAGCCCCAGGCCTATGATCCAGGCCAGCATAAGCATGCCGCGCCCGAGTTTTTCGCCTGGAGGTTGCTGTTGGGTCATAAGTATTGAGTCATAGCGCCGCGGTGATGGCCAAAGGCTGGTTTTATAGCCATTGGAGCGAATTTAAATTTTTCTTCGAGTAAAAATTTCTAAGAAAAATAACAAGTTAATTCAAATTGTGATCCGGCTCTCGATATTACCATTTGCTTCTGGGATGTGTCTTGGGCTTGGTTATACTCCAATTCAGATCCGTCCTTTCCCGGTGCAAGTCCCAGGATACATCGCCATGAACGAGCCGACTCAACCCAAGCGCGAAAATGTCATACCGATAAAGTCTGGCACGCCCGAGCGCGCCACTACAATCGCATTGACTAGACTGCCCGCCGCTATGCATTCGCTACGCGACAAGGCGCGCCAGCTGTTGCAGGGGCGGTTACGGGAGTTATTTGAAAAGGCTGACGACGCCCTGTTCGAGCTGGCCGATCAATCCACCAATAACCAGGAGCAAAACCTCTATTTCGATTCGATGCGCGAGGTGCGCTTGCGTCGGCGGGCCATGGAAGCGGCGTTTTTTCGGCGCATCGATATAGGTTTTGCCCGTTTGCTTGACCCTCAGGTTTATCCGGAAGTGCGTTCAAGTGAAGACGCAGAAGTTTCGATTGACGAGCTGACTCTGGTTCAAAATGACGAGCTGGAAGAGCTAGTGGCAACCGAGGGCATGGTGAACAAGGCCAACGAAGAGTTTGCCGAGCCAATCCAACATTTGACCCTTCGTATCGATCACCTGGTACCGGTTAAGGTCTATCAAAAGAACAACCCGTTGGGCGCCGACGTCATTTGCACCGCTTTCACCGAGGCCGCCAAAAGTGCCGAGATCGACGTCAAGGCCAAGCTGGTATTGTTTAAGCTGTTCGACAAGCTGGTGGTTTCTCAGCTGGGCGCTTTCTACCAGGCACTGAACCAGCTCTTGATCGAGGCCAATATTCTGCCCTCTATGAGCCGCGGCCCGCGTTACAAAAAGGGGCCGGTAAGCGTTGGTCCGGAACGCAGCGACGCCTATGGTGCTGGCGCCAGTGCCGGCTATGCGCCAATAAGATCCTCCGGCGCCGGCACCGAGGCGCGCGGAAACTACGATGATCAGGCCAATCAGGTGCTTCACACCCTGCGCGATCTGCTGAGTTCCGGCGGCACTTCTCGCCAAGCCGAGGAGGCCAGCGGAGAGGCCTGGCAGACCGATGATTTAGTAAGCCTGTTGTCGCGCGCGCAGCAAAGTCAGCCGACAGCCCAGGCGGTGGGACGGCCCATGGATATTCGCAGGTTGCTGCAGGGCCTGCAGGATGACTCGCGCCACAAGCCTATCAATCAGGTTGATGACGATGTCATCAACCTGGTCAGCATGATGTTCGAATTCATCCTGGATGATCGCAACCTGGCGGCTCCCATGAAGGCGCTACTGGGGCGGCTGCAGATTCCTATGGTCAAAGTGGCGATTGCCGATAAGTCTTTTTTCAGCAAAGGCGGCCACCCCGCACGTCGTCTGCTAAACGAAATGGCCAACGCTGCTTTGGGCTGGCAGGAGCGAGGTGAAGACAGTCGGCGCACCGATAATCTGTACACCAAAATGGAAGCCATGGTGCAGACCATACTGTCCGATTTTGAAACCGACATGGGCATATTTAACCAGCTGCTCTTTGATTTCCGCGCCTTCCTGGAAAAAGACAAGCGCAGGGCTCAGATTCTGGAGCAGCGCACCATCGACGCCGAGGACGGCAAGGCTCGCTCAGAAAGAGCCAGGGCCGAGGTTAACGCCGCTTTGGACAAGATTGTCGCGGGGGCTTCGGTACCGCCTGAGGCCGACCAGTTGTTGCGCGAAGCCTGGGCCAACGTGATGTTCATCACCTGCCTCAAAGAAGGCACTGACAGCCA
>CAZKCY010000346.1:0-2265 GCA_964551155.1 uncultured Marinimicrobium sp.
GTTGGGAATCAGGGTATCCACCCCCTCGCGGTTGCGCACCACCATATAGCGGGAATTGAGCTCTTCCACCCAGCCGAAATTGTCACCAACGGTAATCACATCGCCCGGCTTGATGGACTTATCCATCACCAGAATAAAACCGCTGATAAAGTTGGAGGTAATACGCTGCAAACCAAAACCCAAGCCGACACCCAAAGCGCCGCCGAATACCGCCAGCGATGTGAGGTCTATGCCCACGGCATTGAGCGATAGTAAAAACGCGAGGGTCAACAATAAAAACTTGGTGAACTTGCTAAACCCCACTCTCATGCCTGGCGAGATATAGGGCGAGCGCTTAAGCCAATTAGAGACCAGACCCGACAGCCAGAGCGCCACAATAAAAGCCACCACAATCATCAACAGCAACTGAGACACCGACAATATGGTGATTCGGGTTTCGCCCACCGTTATGCCAACGTTGTCGAGCATTTCCAGAATCGCTGGCAGCCAGCCGAGTAGGTGCAGCCCTACCCCCACCCAGATGACGGTAGCGATAAAATGCTCCCAGGAATCGAGCAAGGGGCTTTTGGAAAAGCCCCGATGCAACAGATACACACTTAGCCTTACCAGCGCTAACGCAACCAACAGGGAAATCACTATGTCGAGTAAGGCCACCGGCTGCTCATAATTTTTCAGGACCGCCTTTGCTGGTAGCAGCAGTCCCAAAGACGCCAAAGGCCAGAGCAGACGCTGAACACTGCGCATAGCGACATGGCGAAAGCCGGGGCCGCCGCGATCGTATTCCAACAAAACTTTCTGAATTCTGCGGTTAAACAGAGTCGCAATCAGCAAGGCCAGAAAGATTCCGATGATTTGCCACCAGAAATCGGGCTTCTGAACCTGCTCCAACCACTCGGTTGCCAGCTGAGTGAGAGTCTCGAACATAGTCGGTCCTTACTCGGAAATACTCACCGTCGCGCCGGAGCGTGACAGTCCTAAATTTGTAAAATCTCAACTTAGTTTTATTAAGCGCAAGCGCAAGGCATTGCTGATCACACTCACCGATGACAGCGACATTGCCGCCGCCGCAATAATCGGCGACAGCAGCAGGCCGGTAAAGGGATACAGAATGCCTGCCGCAATAGGCACGCCGGCGGCGTTGTACACAAAAGCGAAAAACAGATTTTGCCGAATGTTGCGCATGGTCGCCCGCGATAGGCGCAGAGCTTCCACTATGCCCATCAAGTCGCCGCGCAACAGCGTAACCCCGGCGCTTTCGATAGCCACATCGGTGCCAGTATCCATGGCGATACCCACATCGGCGGTGGCCAATGCCGGCGCGTCGTTGACGCCGTCGCCGGCCATAACCACGACCCGGCCCTGGTCGCGCAGTTTTTCAACGACTTTGCTTTTGTCTTCGGGTAGTACCTCGGCTTCGACTTCGTCGATGTTGAGCTTGCGCGCCACCGCTTCGGCCGAGGTGCGGGTGTCGCCGGTGAGCATCACCACTCGAATGCCTTCCTTCTGTAAACCCTTGATGGCATCGGCGGTGGTTTCCTTGATTGGATCGGCAATGGCGATCAAGCCGGCAATTTTTTTATCAACCGCGGCAAAAATTACGGTAGCGCCGTCGCTACGCAGCTGCTCGGCCTCATCGGTCCAAGCGTCAATATCGATTTGCTCGCTGTCCATCAAGGCGCGATTGCCCAGAGCGACTTTTTTGTCTTCGATCTTTCCGGTCACGCCTTTGCCGCTGGGCGAGTCAAAATCGCTCGCCTTGGAAAGCTCCAGCTTTTCCTCTTTGGCCTTTTCAACAATGGCGTTGGCCAGTGGGTGTTCGCTGCCCCGCTCCAGCCCAGCAGCCAGACGTAGTAGCTCCTTCTCGTCGAAGCCCTCGGCCGGACGCAATTCGGTGACCCGAGGTTTGCCTTCGGTAAGAGTACCGGTCTTATCGATCACTACCGTATCCACTTTCTCCAACCGCTCCAGAGCCTCGGCATCGCGAATCAGTACGCCGGCCTGGGCACCGCGACCGACGCCGACCATGATCGACATAGGGGTCGCAAGCCCCAGCGCGCAGGGGCAAGCAATGATCAGCACGCTGACCGCCGCAATCAGGCCAAAGGCCATGGGCGGCACTGGGCCCCAAATGGACCAGGCAATAAACGCAACAACCGCGACAGCTATGACCGCAGGCACAAAGTAACTCGCCACCTTGTCGACCAAGCTTTGAATGGGCGCCCGGCTGCGCTGAGCCTTGGCCACCATCTGAACGATTTGCGAGAG
>CAZKCY010000346.1:2275-3301 GCA_964551155.1 uncultured Marinimicrobium sp.
AGCATGGTGTCGCGTCCGACTTTGTCGGCGCGCATAATGAACGAGCCCTGACCGTTGATGCTACCGCCGATTACCGAATCGCCGGTCTCTTTCTTTACCGGGATCGACTCACCGGTGACCATGGATTCATCGATATTGGAGCGGCCTTCGAGAATTTCGCCATCGAGCGGCACCTTGTCGCCGGGGCGCACTCTAAGCCGGTCGCCCACCTCGACCTCTTCCAGCGCAACCTCTTGTTCCTCGTCTTGATCGTCCAGCCGTCGGGCGGTGGCCGGGGCCAAGTCGAGCAGCGCGCGGATCGCGCTGGAAGTTTTTTCCCGGGCTCGCAGTTCGAGCACCTGGCCCAACAAAACCAGCACCACTATCACCGCCGAGGCTTCGAAGTAGACTGCAACCGAGCCGTCCGCCTGGCGAAAGGTATCGGGGAAAGCTCCCGGCGCAGCGGTTGCCAGAACGCTGTAAATCCAGGCCGCACCGGTCCCCATGGCGATTAAGGTAAACATGTTCAAGCTGCGCCGCTTGACCGAGCTCCAGCCGCGCACGAAGAAGGGCCAGCCGGCCCAGAGTACCACTGGGGTGGCGAAGGCAAACTGTATCCAGTTGGAAACCTGAGGGGCGACCAAGTCATGGATGCCAAACAAATGCCCGCCCATTTCCAGCACCACCACTGGCAGAGCCAACACCAGCCCGATCCAAAAACGCCGGTTCATGTCGGTCAGTTCAGCGGAGGGGCCGGTATCGGCGCTGACCTCCTCTGGCTCCAGAGCCATGCCGCATTCTGGGCAATCGCCGGGGCCTTTCTGACGCACTTCCGGATGCATGGGGCAGGTGTAAATAGCATCCGGGTCGGCCTTGGGTTGGGGCTTGTCGCCCAGGTATTGTTCCGGGTCCTTCTCAAATTTTTTCCGGCAGCCGCCGCTGCAGAAATACCAGGTTTTGCCCTGGTGCTCGGCGCGATGCTTGGTTTCGTGCGGATCGACATCCATGCCGCAGACTGGGTCTTTAACCTTATGGTCTTGGTGTTTG
>CAZKCY010000347.1:0-3300 GCA_964551155.1 uncultured Marinimicrobium sp.
TCAGCCTCGGTGGGGAAAGCCTGATTGATGCCGTAGTCGCCGCGCACTATGGCGGCGCCCAGGTTGTAAGTCACTTGATGGGTGAGGTTTCGACCGCCGTCAAATTGGCTCATGAAAAGGACCTGCGTTGTCGCCTTTTTTGGCGTCCTAGTGTATCTCAAGCCGACTGACATGAGACCTGGCTAAGACTAATTGTTGCCGTGCGAACCGTCCCTGGAATTCATCTTGCGACGCAGCACGGATACTACCGAGGAGACTTCGGGTCGAACATCGCGCCACAAGTAAAAGGATTCCGCCGCCTGAGCTACCAGCATACCCAAACCATCGGCAGTGCGCGCCGCACCCTGCTGTTCGGCCCAGTTCAAAAAAGCGGTGGGCTCGGCGCCGTACATCATATCGTAGCAACTGGCGTCTGGCGCCAGCAGGCCCTCGGGAAGAGGGGGTAAATCGCCGCTGAGGCTGGCGGAAGTGCCGTTGATCACCAAATCAAACTGCCGGCCTTCGAGTTGCTCGAAACTCAGCGCTTCTATATCGCCCAGATCGTGAAAGCCCTTGGCCAGCTGCTCGGCCTTGTGCAAAGTGCGGTTGGCAATCGCCAGCCCAGCTGGCTTGTGCTCCATCAACGGCTGCAGGATGCCCCGCACGGCACCGCCGGCACCGAGAATCAGCACTTTTTTATCTGCCAATTTCCAGCCCAGGTTATGCATGTCGTTGATCATGCCGATGCCGTCGGTGTTATCGCCCAGCAGGGTGCCGTCATGCTGCAGCGCCAGAGTGTTGACCGCGCCGGCCCGGCGGGCCCGTTGAGTCAGGCGGGCGGCGTAGCCGTAGGCTTCGAGCTTGAAGGGCACGGTGATATTGAGCCCCTTGCCTCCCTGGGCAAAGAAGGCATTGGCTGCGGCTTCGAATTCACCTTGGGGCACCAGCTGCTTGGTGTAGGCGATGTCCTCGCCGGTTTGCTCGGCGAATTGTCGGTGAATGAAAGGCGATTTGCTGTGGGCAATGGGGTTGCCGAATACGGCATAGACGTCGGTCATACTTAATCCGTTTAGTCCTGGTCGGCGAGCCAGTCGCGCGAGGTTAAAAAATGTTCGGTGAGGGCGGCTTCAGGGCTGCCCGGCTCGGGCTTCCAGTCGTAGTCCCAGCGCACCAATGGCGGCAGAGACATCAAAATCGATTCGGTTCGGCCACCGGTCTGCAAGCCGAACAAGGTGCCGCGATCATACACCAAATTGAATTCCACGTAGCGACCGCGTCGGTAGAGCTGGAAATCGCGCTCCCGCTGACCAAAGTCAATGTGCTTGCGTTTGGCCACTATGGGCTGATAAGCCGGCAGGTAGCTGTCGGCCACCGAACGCATCAGCGCAAAGCTGCGCTCAAATCCCAGTTCGTTGAAGTCATCGAAGAACAGGCCGCCCACCCCGCGCGGTTCGTCCCGGTGTTTGATATAGAAATAATCGTCGCACCATTGCTTGAAGAACGGGTAGATGTTTTCGCCGAAGGGCGCGCAAGCATCGCGCGCAGTCGCATGCCAGTGCCGGCAATCGTCCTCGTTACCGTAATAAGGCGTCAGATCGTAACCGCCGCCGAACCACCAGACCGGCTCGGCACCGGGCTTTTCGGCGATAAAAAAGCGCACATTGGCGTGGCTTGTCGGCACATAGGGGTTATGGGGATGAATCACCAGCGACACGCCCATGGCCTCGAAGGCGCGCCCGGCCAGCTCGGGCCTGTGGGCCGTGGCCGAGGCGGGCATCTGGTCGCCGAAGACGTGGGAGAAATTCACCCCGCCCTTTTCAATGACTGCGCCTTCGGTGAGTACCCGGGAGCGACCGCCACCACCCTGGGGGCGTTCCCAGCTGTCTTCAATAAAGCGGGCGCCGCCGTCCTCGGCTTCCAGGCCCGCGCAAATCCGATCCTGCAGCCCCAGCAGGTATTGTTTGACGGCTTCTTTGTCGGGGTATCGATCGGGAGTCGAATCGCTGCTGTGCATTTGGCTCGGGCCTCGGTAACGAATTCAGGGGCGAATTCAAAGCTGCGCTATTGTACCCGGCCTTTCTCGTGGACGCGAAATGGGCTATCGTCAGATTGAAACTGCCTCAGGAGAATTGTATGTCTCGCTACCCTATTTCTCGTCGCCGGCTGTTGCAGCAGTTGGGTTTGTCCGCCACCTTGGCATCTGCCGGCTGGGCGCCTCGGTTATTCGCCAGCCCGACGCGCAAGCTGGGCGTGGCGTTGGTGGGCCTTGGCAATTACAGCAGCACCCAGCTGGCGCCGGGGCTTCAGCTCACCCAGCACTGCGAGCTGCGCGGCATAGTGACCGGCAGCCCGGAGAAGATTCCGGCCTGGCAGGAAAAGTACGGCATCAAGGATGCCAACGTCTATAACTACGAAAACATGCACACCATGGCCGACAACCCGGACATCGACGTTGTTTATGTGGTTACACCTACCAGCCTGCACAAGCGCTTTTCGGTGATCGGCGCCAATGCCGGCAAGCATGTCTGGTGCGAGAAGCCCATGGCGATGGACGAGAAAGAATGCCAGGAGATTATCGACGCCTGTCGCAAGAACAAGGTCAAGCTGAGCATCGGCTACCGAATGCAGCACGAGCCCAATACCCAAACCGTCATGAAATTTGCCAAAGAGCGACCCTTTGGCCAGATACGGACCCTGGAAGCCATAGCCGCTTACGCCGGAGGCGAAAACCGCTCGCCGGACAACTGGCGCATGCAAAAAGAGATGGGCGGCGGCGCCATGTACGATATGGGTGTTTACCCGCTCAATGGCGCGCGCTATGCGGTGGGCATGGAGCCGATCGCGGTTTCCGGCTGGCACCAGATAACTCACCCGGAGGTGTTTACCGAGGTAGATTCCACCACTCATTTCACCCTGGAATTCCCGCAAGGCATTCAGGCCGACTGCATGACCAGCTTCGTCAGACCTGGTAATAAGCTGGAGGTGAACTGCGGGAAAGGTTGGTATTACTTAGAGCCCATGTCCAATTACACTGGCGTGCAGGGCGCGACCAGCGACGGGCGTAAATTGGACAAGGAAATTGTCGACCAGCAGGCTACACAGATGGACAACGATGCTCTGGCGATACTTGAGGACAAGCCGGTGATAGTGCCGGGGGAAGAAGGCCTAAGGGATATTCGCATTGTGCAGGCGATTTTTGATTCGGCCCGTAAGGGTGGTAAGCGGATCGAGTTGTAGAGGCTTAAAAAATTTACCCTCCCAACTGATTTCTTTTCTGAGTTTTGGGGCAGTCGTTAGGTAAAGCACTCGGAGACACGCCGT
>CAZKCY010000348.1:0-3269 GCA_964551155.1 uncultured Marinimicrobium sp.
GCCTCTGCGTTGGCGCCCGGAAACGATAACCGGAAACGGCGCCCGTGATCCTTGCGCCAAGTCAACAAAGCATAGCTTAGCGCGCTCCTAGCGGGAGAACACCACCGTCTTGGTGCCATTGAGCACCACGCGATGCTCGGCGTGCCAGCGCAAGGCTCGGTTGAGTACCACCGCTTCAATATCGCGGCCAATTTCGGCCATCTCTTCGGGCAAGTGCACGTGCGAAACCCGCTCCACCGATTGCTCGATAATCGGGCCTTCGTCCAGATCAGCGGTCACGTAGTGCGCGGTGGCGCCAATCAGCTTAACGCCGCGGTCGTAGGCCTGGTGGTAAGGGCGGGCGCCTTTGAAGCCAGGCAGGAAGGAATGGTGAATATTGATCGCCCGACCGCTCAGTTTGCGGCACAGGTCATCGGAGAGAATTTGCATGTAGCGGGCCAGCACCAGGCATTCGGCATTCAGGTCTTGCATCAATTGCCAGATCTGCGCCTCTTGGTCGGCCTTGGTCTCGGGGGTGACCGGCAGGTAATAAAAAGGCAATTGATACCAGTCGGTCAAATCGCGCATCACTTCGTGGTTGGACACCACGCCGACAATATCGATGGGCAGGGAGCCGTTTTTCCAGTTGTTGAGCAAGCTGCTCAGGCAGTGGCCCCACTGGGACACCGCAATCAGCACTTTGGGCCGGGTGTGTACATCGAAAATATCCCAGTCCATCTCGTAGCGCTCGGCCACCGGCGCAAACAGCTCTTTAATCTGCGCAAGCTCGTACCCAACCGGGCACTGAAACACAGTGCGCATAAAAAAGCGCCGCTGGGTTACGTCCTCAAACTGGGAAGACTCCTTGATGTTGAAATCCCGCTCGGCAAACAGGCTGGCCACGGCCGCCACTATGCCTTTGGAGTCCCGGCAACTGAAGGTAAGGACGATCTCGCTAACACCCGCCATGCACTTTGTTCCTTCTATTCAAAAAAATCGAGTATACCTAATAGGCTGTTGAAAAACGTTTTCGAGGCAGTCGCAGATAGTTTTTCAGGCGCCATTTTGAGCGAGCGGGAGCACAAACACCAACAGCACCGGCAACACCAAAAACGCCAAGAGTGTCGACATCAAAATAGTCGCCGCCACTTCCTGCGGGTTGCGCTCGTAGCGCAGCGCCAGCAGGTAATTGAAAATCGCCACCGGCATGGCGGCCTGCAGCAACACCACGCCCAGGGCAATGCCCTCGAGATCGAGAATCCAGGCCGCCACGCCACCCAGCGCCAAACCGCCCAATACCCGCAGCAAACTGAAGCCCAGGCTGCGCTTCCAGCCGGTGAGTTTCAGGCGCGCCAGAGACACGCCCAAAGTAATCATCATTAACGGAATGGCAAAGCCGGCCAGCAGATCCACGGTATTGGCTAACCAGAGCGGCAAATCGGTATCGGTCAGCAGTATGGTGACCGCAATCACCATGGCGTAGAGCACCGGCTGCTGCGCCAGGGATTTAAGTCGCCCGGCAAAGCTCTCGGCGCGGGAGAACAGCATAAGGCCCAGGGTAAAAGTGCTCAGCATCATTACCATAAAGGACGCCAGCGCCAGGGCCAGGCCGGTCTGGCCGAAGGCAAACAGGCACAGCGGCAGGCCCATATTGCCGTTGTTGGGGAACAGCAGCGGCGGTAAGTAAGTGGATACTTCAAGCTTCAGCCAGCGGATAATCAGGGTACCCAGCACCAGCATACCAATCAGCACCAGAACCGCCGCCAGCGCCACCTGGCCCATAATGGCCGGCTCGAGGGTGACTTTGGCCATTACCGAAATAATCAGGCAGGGAGTGGCGATGTTCATCACCGCCCGGGAGACAAAATCCGCCGGGTACTCGGCCCCGATTCGGACCCAACCTATGCCGATGGCGGTACAAATAAACAGCGGCGCCATAATGGCGACCAATTCCGCGAGCATGGCTCGGAGTTCCTATTGATGAAAGGGAGTTTTGGGGCGATCACGGGCATGGCCCGCTCCTACCGCGGCTATTCTACCGTAGGGCACACCAGGCCGATACCGATGCCCATTTTCGCGCATCGGGATATATGACAAAGAGGTTAAAAATTTAAGCGATAACTTGGCGAGATTAGTAGAATAAAAAAGTCTAATCGATTTCCGGGCGAGCCTTTACTCAGCTTGAAAGCCCCGCCCCCAGTCATAGCGCCAGCTGGAGAGTACAGAACCACTTACCGGTCGATTTACCCACAAAATATCCACAGGCAACACCCACACTTAGTCGCTTGCATTCCCCCTAAAAGCGCATTATCTTGTAGCCCATCTGAGACAAACCCCTATATATAGGGTTTTACCAAGTTGCTTGCAGAGCTTGAGCGTCAAGCCTTGTCAAGACGCGTCATAGGCGGTTTTGAGAATAAAAAGCTAGCTATAACAAGCAACTTGGATACGGAACAACGGCTACAAAATAGCTTTTGAGCCCAAGGCCGGCAGTCTTGCCACAAGGCAGCGGCCCAAGGACGCAGAACAGTATATCGAGTTTACCAAACGCTTTATTCAACCAGTTTTACCCAGAGAGTCACTGATAGTCATTAAACGAGGGCGTCACAGCCCTGATTGCGTTGCTTTATCCCCGCCCGGGTAAAGCTTTGCCGATCGCCCTATTTCAACGGAAAAACACAGCACACACGCGGAGACGTCCATGTACACAGATACCCAGTCCACCACCAGCTCCCCGGCTAACCCCGAGGCACCGGCAAGTTCCAGCTCTTCGGCCAAGCTGTCCGCCACCGCGCCCGGCCAAATCAGGGTTATCAAGCGCAACGGCACAGTAGTGCCCTACGACCCGAGCAAGGTATCAGTGGCCATGACCAAGGCCTTTTTGGCCGTGGAAGGCGGCACCGCAGCGGCCTCGGGCCGGGTACACGAAACCGTGCAAAACCTGACCAGCCACATCACCGCGACCTTCAAGCGGCGCATGCCCTCGGGCGGCACCATCCATATTGAAGAGATTCAGGACCAGGTGGAACTGGAGCTGATGCGCTCCGGCGAGCACAAAATCGCCCGCGACTATGTTCTGTACCGCGAAGAGCACGCCCGCCTGCGCGCCGAGAAGCAGCCCGGCGCCGCCGCTGGCCCGGTGGAAGACCCGGAATACCCCAGCATTGAAGTCACGCTGGATGACGGCACCAAGGCCGCCCTGGACACCCAGCGCCTGCGCACCATCGTGAGTGAGGCCTGCGCCGGCCTGAAGGACGTGAGCGAAAAGGCCATTCTCGACGAGGCCATGC
>CAZKCY010000349.1:0-3259 GCA_964551155.1 uncultured Marinimicrobium sp.
AACTCGTATTTTCGCTGTTTGCAGCCACTGTGGAGCGGCAGCACCAGCAGTGAGCCGGTCATCAGAATCGGCACTACGCTTGGAATGAGCGCAATCAAACCGTATTTGAGCGAGCGGAACAGCAAGATAAAGCTCAGCCCAATAATTACCAACGCCACCATAAACGAGCGATACATGCCTTCGTTGATATAGATATCCTGAGCGTTGTACATCACCAAACCGCCGGTCATGTCGACATTCAAATCTGCATGATGGGTGTCGATGTGGCTTCTGACCCGGGTTAGAAACTGTTCGGTTTCGCTGGAGCGCATATTGGCAAGCGGAATCGATACCCGCAGGTAGCGCTCGTAAAAGTCCTTGGCATCGGTCAGGTCTTCATCGGGCCCAGTGTTGTCGTACAGCAGCAGAAACTGCGCCGCCATTTCCCGGCTGTCGGGCAGGCGGTACCACTCAGGGTCGTCGTAGTGCAGGGCCTGATTGATCTGCTTGTGAAAATCCACCAGCGAGTTGGCGGCGCCGGTTTCCGGTTGTGCTTCTAACCAAGCTTGCAGTTGATCGACTTTTTGCAGCAGTTGTGGCTCGTGAATACCGCCTTCTTCGCCGCTGTCGATCACCAGGTCAATGTTCTGGATGCCATTGTAAACCCGGTCGAAATAATTCAAGTCGGCGCGGGTGGGGTTGTCCTGTTTGAAGTAGGTAATAAAGTTGGAGTCCACTTCAATGTTCGGAATCAGCCAGAGGCTGATTGCGAGTAAGCCGGTTCCAAGCAGCGTAATGGGTTTGCGATAGTTGCGGGTAAAAGCCGGCAGCTTGCTGGTTAGTTGGGAAACCTTGCCGGTTTCCACCACGCGTCGGGTTTTGGGAGAGAAAGGCTTGACGAAACTCAGCAGCGCCGGCATCAAGGTCATGGCGACCAGAAACAACATCATGGCGCCTATGGCACCCAGCCAGGCAAACTGGCGCACTGGTACCAGCTCGGTAACCCCCAGCGCGAGAAACCCGGCGGCGGTAGTCAAAGCGGTGTAGAAGGCCGGCACCCAGAGATGCACCACCGCTTCTTCAGCGGCTTGCGGCGGTGCCAACTCCTTGGCCCGAAAGTGATAAAACTCCACCAGCACGTGTACCGAAATACCCACGCCGATAATAATCAGCGCCGGCACCAGCGCCGATTCCACCACCGAGTGGGGCCAAACCAGCAGGCCTTGAATCCCGGTAACCAGAACAATGCCGGTACCGATAACCGCCCAGGGCATCAGCATGCCGGTAACCGAGCGGAAGCTGATAAACAGAATCACGATCATCAACACCGCCATGGTGGGATTGATCCAGGCCTGGTCGCGTTTGGTGAGTACTTCGAACTGCTCGGTGAATACCGGCTGGCCGCTCAGGTGTAGGGGGTAGCCGCGCTCTGTATATTCCTTTTCGGCAATAAATTCGCGCACCGCGCTCATCAGCGACATTTTCTTGGCACTGCTGCCCACTTCGTAACGCACTCGAGCGACCACTCGAGTGTGGCGCAAATCTTCGGTAATCAGCGAGCCCAAAGCCAAGGGTTCGCCCTGAATGATTTCCCGTGCCCGAGCCAAAGCCGCGGGGTCGCTCAAGTCTTCCACCAGATCGTCGGTGGCCAGCATGCCGTCACCCGAGTGGGTGTACTCGTATTTGCTCAGCGAACGAACCTGGGTGACTTCGGGGCGGGCTTCCAGAAACTCGGTGAGTTCATGAATAACCGTTAAGGTTTCGGGGGTAAACACATCGGCTTGGTTTTCGGGTGCCACCACGCCAATAGAAAGGTATTCGACATCGCCAAACCGTTCGAGCAATTGGTTGAACGCGGTCAGGTTTGGATCGCCTTCGACGAAATAGCTCTCGTTGGAGTTGTCGTAGTAGATGTTGTTCATGGGTATGAACGACAGGCCGACAGCGAGCAGGGCGAACGCCAGGACCAGCCAACGCCTTTGGGTGACAAATCTCGCCCAGGCGCGAATAAACGCTTTCATTCGAATTCTCCTTTTGAATAATGAAGCGATGCCCGAGCCCAACGGCTCGGCGCGAAATAAATTAACACCGTTAAGTTAATCCTGTAAAGATCGAATTGAAGAATTTTTGAAAATTGGCGCTCGTCTCACACAATTTGGCTGTGTAGACTTCACCCCTATGTATGCCATCCCGTGTGGGGTGGGCCGTGCCCACCCTACATGGAGGCTCCGTCCGAAATCCTGGGGAACAAAGATGAATCGGGGCAAATTTATTACCATCGAAGGCACCGAAGGCGTCGGCAAAAGCACCAACCTGGCCTTTGTGCGCGACTTGCTGAAGGCTCAGGGTAAGCAGGTATTAGTCACCCGGGAGCCGGGCGGGACGCCCTTGGCGGAAGAAATTCGAGAATTGCTGCTGCAAAACCGCGAAGAACCGGTGGCCCACAGCGCGGAGCTGCTACTGATCTTCGCCGCCCGGGCTCAACATCTGGAGCAGGTTATTAAACCGGCTTTGGCGCAGGGCACTTGGGTGCTGTGCGATCGCTTTACCGACTCTACCTACGCCTACCAAGGCGGCGGGCGGGGCTTTGATAAAGGCAGCATCGAGGTGCTGGAGGGATTGGTGCAAGGAGACTTACGCCCGGATCTGACGCTGATTTTGGATATTGATATAGAGCAGGGCCTGGCCCGAGCCCGAGAGCGCAGCGCGCCGGATCGCTTCGAGAGCGAAACTGTGCGTTTCTTCCAGCAAGTGCGCGCCGCATATGCGGACCTGGCGGCCCGCAACCCCGAGCGCTACGCTGTGGTGGATGCCGGCCAGGAGCTCCCAGCCGTGCAAAAAGACATAGAGAAAGCACTAGACCGCCTGTAGGGTGGGCACTGCCCACCGAAAGAGGTAAATTCAAGCGCCAAGCGGTGGGCGATGCCCACCCTACCTGAACAACTCAAAACACAAGGAGGCAAGGATGCCCAACTACATTCGTTCCCACCAAAACGGCGGATGCTACTTTTTTACGGTGGTAACTTACCTGCGTCGCCCGTTTCTCACCGACCCCGATGTTCGTCTCGCGCTCCGCGAGAGCATTGCCGAGACTCGCACAACTTACCCCTTTACCATTGATGCCTGGGTCTTGCTGCCCGATCACATGCATTGTATTTGGACGCTTCCGCGCGGTGATGTAGGTTATTCCAAGAGGTGGGGGCTGATTAAAGCGGGGGTAAGCAAGAGGTTAAACGAAGCAGGCTTTTCTTTCGGTCCGCAAGCAACCAAATCTTTGGAA
>CAZKCY010000350.1:0-3247 GCA_964551155.1 uncultured Marinimicrobium sp.
GGAAGATCCAGGGCTGCCATTTTTTCTGCCAGCGGAGCCAGAGAAAAAACCGTCTCAACGACATCAAAAAATACGATGCGAGGTTCTGTTTTTCGGGCTTTACTGTGCATTAGGATATTCCTTCACCTTGTATTGGCTGGCATTTTTTCGGGCCCCACGCGAGGGGCCAACCCAACTGCGTTATAGCTCGAAAGCTTGCTCGGCGACGTCGCGCATCCATTTTTTAGTCGGCTCCCGCTCAGCCGTAGAGCTCAATTGAATCATCAGCTTCTGAATTCGGCTCTCAAGAAGACCGAAGCAGGCTGCGAAAGAGGCACGTTTGGTAGCATCAGCGCCCTGCACCGCGGCGGGGTCGGGCAAACCCCAATGCACCCGCTCCGGCGCGCCGGGAAATTCCGGGCAGGTTTCGCCGGCGGCGTTGCCGCATACGGTAACCACCGCATCCAGCGACGGCGCATCGCTGCCGGTGAATTCATGCCAGCTTTTACTACTGGGTGAAAACTCCGGCAGCTTGAGTGCGGCAATTTGCTCCAGAGCAAAAGGGTTGACCCGCCCGACCGGATGACTGCCCGCGCTGTAGGCTAGAATTCGCCCGGCGCCGTAATAATTGAATAGCGCCTCGGCCATAATGCTGCGGGCCGAATTGCCGGTGCACAACACCAATACCCTCAAGGGCGACTCAAGGGAAATAACCGGCTGCTCGGTTTCAGTGGCTAGCAGCATGACGCAGCACCTCCCTGCTCCACCTGAACCTGATCAAAAGGCAGGCCTACGCCACAGCCTTCGAAGATGCCGTAGTGCCGGCTGAAGTCGCCGATAAAATCAAAATGCGCGGCAAAGCGAGTGTCCTGCAACATGCGCCAGGTATTGCCGCACACCGGGAAAACCCGGCCGGTTTCGATATGGTGATGCTTGTCGAGTACAAACCCGTGAGGGTTATTGGGAATGGTACCGCGATAGATTACCGCTTGGCCGTAGTCTTCGCAGTCGCTTTCCAATTCCGCGAGCTTGAACAATCGGTAAGTCGCGGAGTAGAAACCAATGTTGCCGAGCTTGTCGGCCAGCACCGGATCGGTCACCTCCAGCGGCCGGTCTTCCACCAGGCGCGGGTCGATAAAGCCCTGGCGCTTGGACAGCTGAACAAAATCGTTCCAGTAGAGCGCCCCGCCCAGGCATTCGCCGTAAAGTACCGGGTCGCGGCGTGCGGCTTCGGGCACCCGCCGGTCGGCGTAGACGTCGGAAAAATAGAATTCGCCGCCGGTCTTGAGCAGATCGTAAACACCCTTGAGGACCGCGTCTTTATCGGGCGACAGATTGATGACACAGTTGGAGACGATCACGTCGAAGCTGCCCGGCTCCAGGCCCAGTTCATTGAGCTTTTCAATATAGCCCTGCACGAAGCGGACATTGTCGTAGCCGAGCTTTTGGCTGTGGTATTGCTGGTGCTCGCGGGCGACCGCCAGTTGCTCCTCGGTCATATCCACGCCCACAACTTCACCTTCGGGACCTACTAACTGCGCCAGCGCGTAAACGTCCCTGCCGCTGCCGGAACCCAGATCCAACACCCGACAGCCGGCCAGTTGATCGGGACACACCAGCCCGCAGCCGTAGTAGCGCGCCAATACTTCGGGGTGAATATTGGCCAGCAAGGGCTTTAGCCATTCGGGCATTTGCGAGCTGTCGCAACAAGCGGTGGTTTTCAAGTCGTCCGAGCTTTGCAGCTGGCGGCCGTAGTAGTCCTGAACCTGATCGTAAGTTTGAGTGGTATCAGTCACGCTTTTTTCTCCTAAAAACGAAAGTCGGTCGAATATCCAGCTCTCGCAAAATAATTAGATTAGTTTGATTGCACTGCTTTTCTCGGGGATTTCCTGATTGAGTATTCGCTGGTTTTCGCTGTAATCAACCGGTACCTCGACCAGGTGAACGCCCTCCTGGTTAATGCAGCGTTCGAGGATTGAAGCCAGCTCATCAACAGAAGATACTCGATGGCCCTTGGCGCCATAGCTGTTGGCGTAGGCGACAAAATCTGGATTTCCGTAATCCAATCCGTAGTCCTTAAAGCCCATATCCTTCTGCTTCCACTTAATCATACCGTAGGCGTCATCGCGCAATATCAGCACCACCAAATCAAGCTTAAGGCGCACCGCAGTCTCCAGCTCCTGGCTGTTCATCATAAAGCCGCCATCCCCGCATACCGCAACGACTTTACGATCCGGGTAAACCATTTTTACCGCCATGGCCGAAGGCAGGCCTGCGCCCATGCTGGCCAGTGCATTGTCTAATAGCACAGTGTTGGGTTGATAAGCCGGGTAATTGCGCGCGAACCAGAGTTTGTAAATCCCGTTGTCCAATGTGAGAACGGCGCTTTCGGGCATGACTTGGCGCAGTTCGTGAACCAGACGCTGGGGGTACACTGGAAAGCGGTCGTCGTCGATGCCTTGCTGCAGGTGGTCTTTCAGGTGCTTTTGCACGGTCAGGAAGCGAGAAAAGTCCCAAGCCTTCGAGGGGGTAACCGATTGCGTGAGACGTTCAACGCTGTTGGCAATATCGCCGATCACACCCTGCTGGGGGTAATAGACAGAGTCGACGGTGGCGGTAACGTAGTTAACGTGAATGACCGTGACCTCCCCCGCTTTGGCGATGTCCTCATCGAGGTTCTCGTCATTCAGATACTCGCCCATGATAAAAGGTGGCTTTTCCACTACATCGTGCCCGACGTTGATGATTAAATCCGCTTCCTCAATGGCGCGATGAAGGAAATCGCCTTTGGAAAGGGCCGCGTTGCCCAGATATAGTGCATGCCGCTCATCCACGACGCCCTTGCCCATTTGGGTGCAAAAGAAAGGAATGCCGGTTTGATCGACAAAATCGCGCAGGGCCTTGCAGGTATGGCGGCGATTGGCGCCGGCACCGATCATCAGTAAAGGCCGCTTGGCTTGCTCAATCATGCGCGCGGCATTGCCAATGGTTTTATCGGTGGCTTGAGGTATTTCGAAATGACTCTGCGGGATGATGTGCGCGTTGGTGTCCTCCTGGGCGACGTCTTCGGGCAGCTCAAGATGGGTAGCCCCTGGCCGCTCGTTCAAAGCCTGACGAAAAGCCTCCCGAACCCGGGCGGGGATTCCCGCCGCACCGCTGATTTGGTGGCTGAATTTGGTCAGCGGTTTCATCATGTCAACCACATCGATGATTTGAAAGTGGCCCTGCTTGCTGGAATTAATCGGTTTTTGACCGGTAATCATCAATA
>CAZKCY010000351.1:0-1441 GCA_964551155.1 uncultured Marinimicrobium sp.
ATGTCTTTCAAATGCAAGGAGCTAAAATGAGTCATCCTAATCTGCCCGTAAAAAGCACAATCGCCGACACCATGGCACTCGTAAAAGACCGTTTTCCTCTATTGTTGAAGGCTGCTATACCTTTAGTTCTAGCGAACCTGGTGTTTGCTTGGGGGGTTGGTAATCCGGAACATATTCCCGGCAGTGGTGTTTCCAAGGGTGCGAGCATATTCTTGTTTGTGCTCATCCAAGGATTGGCAACCGTGGTTTCCTTTGTGGGCTTCCATCGAGTTTTTCTTTTAACCAAAGAGGAGGCCGCCGAGAGAGGGGCATTTCACTGGTCGCAAATAGAGTTGCGCTTTTTGGGTTGGTGTTTGCTCATGGGGCTGCTGGCAGTTCTCTTGTCGATTCCGATGGGAGTCCTCGCTTCCACTTTTATTACGCTGGCGCCCGAATCGGCCGCAGCATCCTTAACATCCTATTTGCTTTACCTTCTAATGTCTCTCCCTTTTTGGTACTTGTTGGCTCGCTGGTCTTTAGTGCTGCCTGCGACAGCGATCAATTATCCTAGGAGATCTCTGGGATGGGCATGGGAACTATCGGCGAACAATAGTGGCAAATTGTTTATTTTGTTGGGAGTTATCCCTCTTTTCACTAGCATAGTTTATGATCAGATTCCAATTTTTGACCTACTACTACTGAGAATGTTGGTGGAGCTTGCGTGGATACCGGTATTGATGTTTGAGGTGGGTCTCCTGTCCGCCAGCTTTGATTTTCTCTCCAGTAACGTCGCGCTCGAAGATGCGGAATCCGATTCGTCTGAGAGTGAAAAAGACATTGCCAAATTGGAAGCTTAGTTATATCCGTGTCTTCTATGGCCTGCTTATCGGAAATACTGAGTGGCCCCTAGCCACTCAGTTCCTACCGCCAGATGTTAAGCGCGGTCATTAGCTCTGCTAGCCGCGCTCGCGCTTTGTACATTGCGCTCGGCTAGCGTCCGCACTACTTCGATTTCTTCCTTAAGCTTCAGAGATTTCTCAGAGTGTTTTAGCGCGAGCGCCGCATGCTTGATCGCAGCCTGCTTCATCTCTTGATTGCCATTAAGAATCAGCGAGTAAAATGCCTTTTGTAGCCGGATCTGCACTTCGATGTTGGACGACCCATCGCGGGCGACAGCATTGAAAGCGTCATCGAACATGTCATCCAGAGACAGTGCCGGTACTGCAATGCGGTCGTATTCGACGGAGCGGTTGTCCTGTTTCTCGCCAGCGTCTTGCCAGCGCACGAAAAGGCGAACCAAGGTTCCAATGATATCGATCGCCGTGCCTGGGTCGTTCACTGCGCGCGACAGGGCACGGCTGGCGATTTCAGACAGCGCGATCAGGCCGAAACGAGGGTCCGATTCAAAGCTCCTATGATCGTTGATTTCAAAGGCCTCAGCGATAGCTTTCGGAGTCTTGTC
>CAZKCY010000351.1:1451-3225 GCA_964551155.1 uncultured Marinimicrobium sp.
CGCCAGGGGGCTAGTCGGTGTGACAAAGGCACCAGGAAGGACGCGTACGCAAATACTACCGTCAAATCGCTCGGCCAGTTCTTGCAGTCTTTCAACGTCTATGTTTTGTAAATAGCCAACGGTTTTGGGGTACACGGAAGTCCCTTTGCCAGCTGAAGTTGCCTTTGCCGCGCCCATCGTTGGTTGCTGGGAACGCGCCTTCAATGCGGCATCGGTGGCGGATTCTACCTTTTTAATTGTATTGTCTAACTGTCCGAGCCTGGCTATTCGATCCACCCAGCGCACGAACCCTAAAATAACCAGCGCGAAAACGAAAATCGTAACGAGAAACAGAACGAACCGCCCCGGCTGCGCGTAAAACCCGTTCATTAAGGTGAGAAGAGCAACGACGCTGAATATAAATGCGCCAATGAATGTCGACAGTGCGTTTTGCGATACGTCGTCCCCGACCACCAGAGGAAACGAACGCGGAGTCGCCGAGTTGCTTGCGGAACCGTAGGCCGCCAACATTGACCCTACGGTGAACACCGCAATGACGAGCATACTTGCCGCCATTATCGACAATAATTCTTCCAGAGATTCCGCCTTAATATTGGGGAAGGACTTCGCGAACTCGGCATGCTCGATCAGCACCGCGACAAACGCGGCGCCCAGGGACAATACACAACTTATCAGCGGCTTAAGCCAGAGGTGTTCCTTCAGCCGAGCTAGATAAAATCTGATTTTGTTCTGAGTCTTCATTCCTGAACCTCAATCCCTCAATTTTTCGCGAAAAATGCGCCCCTCCTCAATAGTCTAGCAGCTCGCGCTAGAGTAATAGCTAAAGCTTTTTGCTGGCGCGGACTCGTTCTAACAGCTCGTTTGCCTCCTTGATAACCAACTCTGGCTCCTCTTGAGGTATGAAATGGTGACTATTGTTGGTTAGTACGGCTCTTCCCTGCGGAAAAGCTTCCGCCCATTCCTTCCAATGCGTTCCCCACATGGCCACGCCTCTGTCCGAATGCAAGAGGTGGGCTGGGGTCTCATACTGTTTGACGCTGGCAATTACCGTCACCGGAATGTCGGAAATTTCCGGATAGTCTGGCAGCGGGAATTTGGCCCAAAAATCGACTATGTGATAATTTTTGCCGCCCTCTATATCAGCCAGTTTAACCGCCTCAATCTCTCTGTTCGCCTGCTCCAGATCAATCGCCCGCATTATGTCCACATCGTGTTCGGAGGAGGCGTCTACCAACAAAAGGCCTCCTACCCGGTCGGGATATTCGGCTGCAAACACTCGTGCGACACTGCCGCCGTAGGAATGCCCAACGTGAATAATCTTTTGAATGCCAAGGTGGTCGAGAAGGCCGTTTAGATGCTGGGCGTAGTCTTCAATGACAAATTGTCTTTCGGGCTTACTGGAATTTCCATTACCTACCCGAGAGTACCGGACAACTTTGGTTGATTCGGACAGGTTTTCGAAAATTCCCGACCAATCTGCCAAACCGCCGCCGCCCCCAGCTTCGAGAAGAATCACTTCGCTGCCGGACCCTCCGATTTCGTACTCAATTGAATAGCCGTCAATTTCGACTGTTTTTACTTCAGCGCATATTGCGCTGGAGAGCAGGAGGGCCAAGGCCAAAAATGCTGATTTCATAAAGATTCCTTTTCTTAAAGGCGGCGCGCAAGCGCGGCAGGGGAGGTTACGCTACAGGGATAAAATGATAGCGCAATCATGGCCCTCAAGTCTAGGAGTGCGAGCAACCAAAAAGGCCCTTGGAGCAACCTCCAAGGG
>CAZKCY010000352.1:0-3222 GCA_964551155.1 uncultured Marinimicrobium sp.
GATAAAGCGCTTGGCGTACTCGCCGGTCTGAATGTTTTTCAGCGCCTGGCGCATGGCTTCACGTGACTGATCATTAATCACCTGAGGGCCGGTAACATACTCACCGTACTCAGCATTGTTAGAGATGGAGTAGTTCATGTCGGCGATGCCGCCTTCGTACATCAGGTCGACGATCAGCTTCAGCTCGTGCAGACACTCGAAATAGGCCATTTCAGGGGCATAGCCGGCTTCGGTCAGGGTTTCGAAGGCTGCTTTAACCAGCTCCACAGTACCGCCGCAAAGCACGGCCTGCTCACCGAACAGGTCGGTTTCGGTTTCGTCTTTGAAGGTGGTTTCGATGATACCGGTGCGGCCGCCGCCGATAGCGCTGGCGTAGGACAGAGCCACATCTTTGGCTTTGCCTGAGGCGTCCTGGAAGACGGCGATCAGATCGGGAATACCACCGCCCTTGACGAACTCAGTGCGCACAGTGTGGCCTGGTGCCTTGGGGGCGATCATGATCACATCCAGATCGGCGCGGGGCACAACCTGGTTGTAGTGAATAGCAAAACCGTGGGCGAAAGCCAGGGTGCCGCCTTTTTTCAGGTTAGGCTCGATCTCATCGCGATACAGCTGAGATTGAAACTCGTCTGGAGTCAGCACCATAACCACGTCGGCGCCAGCTACCGCTTCGGGCACGCCTGCTACCTTGAGGCCGGCCGCTTCGGCCTTGGCGACCGAGCTGGACCCTGCGCGCAGGCCGACAACCACATCGACACCCGATTCTTTCAAGTTGTTGGCGTGGGCGTGGCCCTGGGAGCCGTAACCCAGAATGGCAACTTTTTTGCCCTGGATAATGGAAAGATCGCAATCTTTATCGTAATAAACGTGCATAGAGCCTCCTAAGTGGCCGCAATTGTTTGAAATGAGGGATTAACAGAACGGCGCGCAGTGTAAGCAAAAACACACATAACGTAAAATGATATATTCGCAACTTAGTATTGCAATTGTCGCAACGCGAGGAAATCTTGTGGACCCGCACAAACTGCGTCTGTTTATCGCTCTAGCCGACAGCTGCCACTTTGGCCGCGCCGCGAGCCAGTGCCATGTCAGCCCCTCGACGATCAGTCGAAACCTTAAGCAACTAGAGGAGGAATTGGGTACTGGATTGATGCTGCGCGACAACCGCTCGGTGGAACTGACTCCCGAGGGCGAGCGCTTCCTTCAGTTTGCGCGCGAGACCTTGCAGCACTGGGAAACCTTTCAGGAATCGCTTCAGGCCAGCGGTGGAGAGCTGCGGGGTCAACTGAGTATTTATTGTTCAGTGACTGCCAGCTACAGCTTTCTCTACGACATATTGGCCCAGTTTCGCATTAGCCAGCCGGGCATAGCGATCAAACTGCATACCGGAGACCCGGCGCAGGCTATCGAGCGCGTGATCGCCGGCCAGGAAGATATTGCTATCGCCGCCCGCCCCGACCGAATGCCCCCCGGCCTGGGGTTCAAACCCATCGCCCGTTCGCCACTGGTCTTTATAGTCCCCAGCAACAAAGCGCTGCTCGCCAAACAGAAACAAACCGGCGGTGACTGGCGGCAACTGCCGATGATTATTTCAGAAGAGGGGCTGGCGCGGGAGCGTTTGAACGACTGGTGCCGGCGGGAAAATCTAAGCCCAAATATTTATGCGGAAGTCAAAGGCAACGAAGCCATTGTCAGCATGGTCAGCCTGGGTTTTGGCGTCGGCCTGGTGCCTCAAATAGTACTCGATAACAGCCCCTTGGCCGATCGGGTTGAGCTGCTGCCTCAACAACCGGATCTCGGCCCTTTCGAAACGGGTATTTGCGTGCTGGAAAAACGTTTACGAAGCCCAATTGTAGCGGCGCTCTGGCGCCAGGTGGCGGACAAGTAGCGAAACAACCAACGCTGACGATCCGAGAACACTCCCCCTCAACCTTAATGACAATCATTGTTATTTTCAGTAATATCCACACTCTCGCGACAGCTTCTCTGTGGAACCGGAAAAAGCTGGTAATCCTGGACGTGACCAACCAGACGAGCTGCACTTCTAGCTGGAAGCTTCATATCTCAGCTGACAAAACAATGGTCAAAGCCTGACACTGGGCTCCGAGCCCGTTTTTTTATTCAACAAGCTAAGCAACTCAACCATGACCCGTACACTGTTAAAAGTCCACAGCTGGATGGCGCTGGTCGCTTTCATTCCCCTGCTGATCATCTGCCTGACCGGCAGCCTGCTGGTATTCAAGCACGAGGTGGACAGCCTGCTGATGCCCGACAAAGTGCGGGTAACCCAAGATGGGCAGCAGCGCCAAAGCCTCGACCAGTTGCTGAACCAGGTCAACAGCGGAACCGAACAGCATGAAGTGGTCGGCTGGGTACTCTTCCAAGACCCGGGCCGCGCCGATCTGGTCTATGTGATGGAACATGGCTCCAGCGACTGGTCCTATGTGCTACTCAATCAGTACACCGGCGAACTTTTGTCGGAGCCACGCGGCACCAGCCATTACCTAACCGACTGGCTGCTGGATTTGCATTACACTTTTCTGCTCGATCACGCCGGTATGCTGATCACGGCGCTGTTTTCGATCCTGCTGTGCGCGCTCGGTCTTACCGGTTTGTTTATTTACCGCAAATTCTGGAAACACTTTTTCACTTTGCGCTGGGATAAGCGGATGACGGTGTTTTTCACCGATCTGCACAAAATGGTCGGCATAGTCAGCACCCCCATTTTTTTGATTCTGGGTTTTACCGGCGCCTACTGGAATATCACCCACTTTTACCATGAAGAAATCGAACACGCGGATCACGAGCACTATGAAATGCAGACGCGGCTCTACAACGATCAGCTACCCTTGCAGCAGCTGCATGACGACAGCAGAAACCGGATCGAGGGTTTTACCCCTACCTATTTTCTTATGCCCTACGAGCCGGGTATCAATATCACTTTCTGGGGTGAAGTGCCGAGCGGCAATCCGCTGGCGAGCGAGTATTCAAGCACCGTGACTTACGATGCTCAAACCGGTGAATATCTCGACGCCTACGACATTCGCACCGCCGGGCTCTGGGCCCAGACCGAGGACAGCTTCCGCGAGCTGCACTTCGGCACCTTCGCGGGCCTGTTCAGCAAAATCCTCTGGTGTCTGGCCGGCATAGCGCCTTTGGCACTGAGTATTACCGGCCTATACGTCTGGTATGGGCGCAGAGCCAAACGCCAGAAGGCAAGAG
>CAZKCY010000353.1:0-3210 GCA_964551155.1 uncultured Marinimicrobium sp.
CGAAAAGCATTTGACGCCAAACGGGCTCGGGCACGGCTTTGCTGTAGTGAAAACCCTGGCCTTTGGTGCATCCCAGACTCTGCAGTGTTGCCAAATCAGTCGCCGACTCGATTCCTTCGGCGACCACGTCGGCGCCAATTGCGGCGGCGATGACGATTACGGATTTTACGATAGCTTGAGCGTAGGCGCCGTCGTCAAGTTGGTGAACAAAGCTTTTGTCGATTTTAATTTCGTCGAAAAAGTAGTCTTTTAGGTGACTTAGAGACGAATAGCCGGTGCCGAAGTCGTCCAAAGACAGGCGAACCCCCATTTTGGTTAACGCCTCCAGATCCTGCTTTAGGGCCAAGCCGTGTTGCTCGAAAACGCTTTCGGTAATCTCCAGCATGAGCTCTTCGGGCGCGACTTCGTAGTCAGTTAAAGCCCGGTGAACTTTATCCGGAATAGAACCGAGCTGGAACTGGATCAAAGACACATTGATCGACACCGGCGTGACCGGAAGCCCCGCGTCTCGCCAAGCCCTTAAATCCTGACAGGCGCGCTGCAATACCCAGTCGCCAATAGGCCCAATCAGCTGGCTTTGTTCAGCCAGTGGAATAAATTGGTCGGGCGGAATAAAACCCAGCTGGGGTTGGTTCCAGCGCAACAGAGCTTCCGCCGAAACGATTCGGCCGCTCGCCAAATCAATTTGGGGTTGGTAGTGGAGCTCAAGTTCATCGGCGTCGAGGGCCTGGCGCAGTTTGTGGGTCATTTCCACGGTGCTTCGGGTCTGTCGCTCCAGCGCCTTGGTGTATTGGGTCCAGTCCCGTGCCCGGTTATGTTGACTTTGATGCAACGCCAAAGCCGCGTCGGTCATCAGCTTGCGTGCATCGCCGGCACTGGTGCGAATTCTTGCATAGCCGAACGACGCCTCGACGTTGAAAACAAAACCCTTAATTTTGAAGGGTCGGTCGAAAACCGCCGCCATGCACTTGTGCAAGTGACGCAGCGAACGTTGGTTTTTGAGTGGCGCCAGGAGCGTGAATTCGTCACCGCCAGTGCGGGCGATCAAGCCCTGCTCGCCGATTTCGGCCTTCAGGCGACGGGCGACCTCTCGCAGGACTTGGTTTCCAACCTCGTAGCCCTGGGCGTTATTGATTTCCCTGAGCGCCTTGATGTCGACCACCACCACTGGGCTTGCCGGATGAAGGTGTTTTTCTCTGAGACGCTCGTCCAAGCGCTGAGCGAAGCCCTCCGCGGACAGAAGCCCGGTCAGCCGGTCCTCATATGCGGCACGTTCAGCTTCCATTTCGGCATGTTTTAATTCGGTAATATCCTGAGAGGCTGCAATCCACTCGAGCAGTTTGTTGTCGTCATCGAGCACCGGGGTGATCCGATCCAGAAACCACTTTGGCGAGTCGCTCTGAGCCGGTAGCTGGTAAATTACCTGAAACGGGGCTATGTCTTTCAGCGCTTTGTCCCAGCCGTCATGGAAAGCCTTTGCAGCTTCCGGCGCCAGAGCCTCGCGGATCGCCGCCAACTCCGGCGGCCCCTTCGCGGGTGCCAGGCCGGCGAGCTTGAGCCATTTTTGAGGCACGTCTACCAGCATGCCCTCTGCATCCATAAGCCATATGTAGCTGGATTGGGTTTCGATCATACTTTCGTAGCGACGTTTTTGACGTGCCAACGACTCTAGCGCAGAGTGTTCTTTGCTGACATCCAGCTGAATACCAACTATGTAAGAAAGCGCGCCATCGTGGGCCCGTAGGGTTCTAAGCTTGATTCGGTTTTCGAAAGATTCCCCGTTGCGGCGAAAGTTGGTCAGCACGGTCGTACAATCGGTACCGCGCGCGATAGCGTTGCGAATGACGCCAAGACCGGGCTGCTCTTTTAGATCCCCCTGAAGGAAACGGCAGTTGCGACCCAGTAATTCCGCTCGCGGATAACCCGTCATGCGCTCGAAGGCGGCGTTGGCATAGATTAGCGGGGTGTCTTCAAGGTTGGGATCAGCGATGGTCACCCCGCATTCGATTTCCGCAAGCGCGGCCGCTAAAAAGGGCGATTGTCTCAAGCGCATCAGTTCGTTACCGGCTTCTGCGGTTAAAGAGTGCAAAAGCGCTACTGTGCGGTCGCGATCCTTTAGAAACTTGCCGGCAAAGGCAATTACCGTGGCTGGTTCTTGATGGTAGGGAATGCTCAGAGGTTCCACCGCAATGAAGGCCGCTTCGGCCAGAGCGGTGGCAAATGGTGGCTCTTCCGTTCGAGGAATGCCATCGGCCAAGGTCGCCTGAACGCTTTCAAGCGTAAGTAGCAACTGCGCGGCATCGGCGTCGCCGATAAGATGCTCTGGCGAGTCTCCGTCTTTGACAATGACTGTCGCGCAAACCACCGGGCAGGCCATGGACAAGGCCTCGGTGAGATCAGCAAAAAGTTCATTGTTGTTCGGCGGTTCTGTCATAAATCGTTCCGGTAATTCGCGTTAAGGCACTTGCGATGTTTTTGTGAGGGCTGGATTGAGCGGGAATTGATGCCTGTAGCAAGGCTCACTCTTAGCAGAAATGAAGATTCGCCTGCCATTTGCGCAATAATTACGACGAAAACCACCATTGGAGAAGACTGCAGCGAGCCTTTATAGGCGTGAAGCTACTCCGATTTTGGCCAACTTACTACTATTGAAGTAGGCGAGGCTGATGAGGGGCAGTAGATGTGAATAGATTTACAGCTAGCTGGGGGCGACTTTTCTTTTACTGCTTGAGAAAACGCTTAAGCCAGTCACAGCAACCAGTATTATTGCCATACCAAAAAGTTGCAGACCGACCAAGTGTTGGTCTAAAACTATAACGCCGAACAGCGCGGCGGTAACCGGTTCCACCATGGCTACGATTGAGGCAACGGCCGGCGCAGTATAGTTTAGCCCGATGATATAAAGAATGAACGATAACCCCGCGCCAAGCACGCCCAGTACCATAAACAACGGCCAAGCCGGCGTCGTCAGTACTGCCATAACTTGATCGGTATCGCTCAGCCAGATAAGTATTGCTGTGAGGGTTGCGAAAGCGATCGCGAGAATCGCCTGGGGGCTGCCGTGCGGAGCGGCATACTTAAAGCCAAAAATAAATAGCGCGTAAGACAAGCCGGCAAGCAGCCCGGCACTCACGCCAAGCGTGCTAACCCTGCCAGCATTTAAGTCATAAATGCTGGCAGGGTTAGCATTTAAGTCATAAATGCCAGTAA
>CAZKCY010000354.1:0-3206 GCA_964551155.1 uncultured Marinimicrobium sp.
GTGTGGCACCGATCAAGCCACTGGCAATTGCTTTGAGCATCGCCGAGGTTGGATCAGCCGCAGAATCAAAAAGTTAGCCGCGGTTTTCTGTATCGATATTGCCGCTTACGCCGTTATGTCGAACCGCTATCATGTGGTGCTGCGCATTGATCGGGAAGCTGCCGAGAGCATGACGGGCGACCAAGTGATTGAACGCCGGCAGTGCCTGTTCAGGCTCTGCTCGATGAAACCGCCATATTTCAGATAACCTTCCGCCGATTCTTCAAAGGCTGAATATCGAGCCTGAACAGTGGCTCAAGGCCAGCAATGGTATTGAGCGTCACTTCACTCATGCGATAGGGCCGTTAGGCTCGTTGGGGCTGCTTTGCGAGCGTTTGAAAAGGCGCTGGCTTCATGGCGCAACTGCTTGCAAGGCTCTTTATGGGCGGTCAGTCGCTGCGACTTAAACCTTTTCTTCCAGCTTCTCGATATTTGGCTTAACGTCGAAGCCTTCGTCGTGTCTGAAATCCTAGATTTCATGAAAATCACTGGTTCTGGCGAGCCATGACTTCCTTAATTATGTTTGACTGAGCGGAAACACCAGCAGAGCTAGGTGTCATTCAATCTATGGGCAATCCATGGGTGTCCAGTATTATTTGGCGCCTTATTCCTCCGGCTGATGTTGTCCATAAAGTGCGCTATGATTCAGTCACGGGGGACTGGTGTTTCTGTCCTCCAGCCTGGATTCCAAACCAAAACCCTAGTTTGAAGGAGCAAGACCATGAAATCCATAAAGAACCCCCTGATCGCCTCCGCCAGCGCGGCATTATTGCTGGGCCTCGGCAGCCACGCGGCCACAGCCGAAAACCCCTTCTCCGCCGAAACGCTCCCCAGTGGTTACAGCCAGTTGGCGGATAATCACGCCGGGGACAAAGCAGAGGGCGAAGCCAAATGCGGTGAAGCCAAGTGTGGCGAAGAGAAAAAGGACGCTGAAGGTAAGTGTGGTGAAGGTAAATGTGGAGAAGAGAAGAAAAAGATGAAGTGCGGCGAAGGCAAATGCGGTGAAGCCAAGTGTGGCGAAGACAAGAAAGACATGAAAGACAAAGACGCGGAAGGCAAGTGCGGCGAAGGTAAGTGCGGCGCCTAATGCCGTTGCGAGGCGGGGCCGAGCGCCCCGCCCGCATTTCGATTGCGTAACCGCCTTTGCAGGTCATAGAGAGTGTGAATGTGTCATTGCCTGGAATTAAAGGGGTCGGTCTGGGGTTGCGGCGCGAGCTGTTAGACCAGCTGCCCGAAGCCCCCGACGGCCGTATCGATTTTCTCGAAATTGCCCCGGAGAACTGGATGGCGATGGGCGGGCGGCTGGGTAAAAAATTTCGTGCCTTGACCGAACGCTACCCCTTCAGCAGCCACGGTTTATCCCTGTCCATCGGCAGCCCGGCGCCATTGGACGTCGAATTCGTTACGCGCATCAAAAAATTCCTCGACGAGCACCAGATTGGCCTCTATTCCGAGCATTTAAGTGCCTGCAGTGACGACGGTCACCTGTACGATTTAATGCCGGTGCCCTTCACCGAAAGTGGTGTTCGCTGGATCGCCGCGCGGGTGCGCCAAGTGCAGGATATTCTCGAACGGCGCATCGCCCTGGAGAACGTATCTTACTACGCGCCGGTGACCACGCCGGACATGCCAGTGCCGGAGCTGGACGAGGCCAGCTTCATTCGTGCGGTGCTCGAAGAGGCCGATTGCAACCTGCTGTTGGACGTCAACAACGCCTACGTCAACAGCATCAATCACCGCTACGATCCCGAGGCGTTTATCCGCTCCATGCCCGCCGAGCGCATTCACTACATGCACATCGCCGGCCACTATCGGGAAGCGGAAGATTTGTTGGTAGACACCCATGGGGCAGATATCGTTGACCCGGTCTGGCAGTTGCTGGAGGTCGCCTACGATCACGCCGGTACCTGCCCGACCTTGCTCGAGCGGGACTTCAACCTGCCGCCTTTGCCGCAGCTGCTAACCGAAGTGGACAAGATTCGGGCCTATCAGAAAGAGGTGGCTCATGTCGGCGCCCGATGACTATCGAGAGGCGTTAACCCGTTTCGCGGGAGCCATCCGCGATCCGGAGGGGCGGCCCAACACCCAGGTTGAAGCTCGCCGGATGAAAATCTATCAGGACCTGTTCTTCAACAACCTGAACACCTTTCTGAGCAATAACTTTCCAGTGTTTAAAGCCCTGATGCCTAAGGAGTGGTGGCAGCGAGAAGTGCGCCGGTTTATGCAACAGCACCGCTCCAGGAGCCCACTGTTTTCGGACATAGGCCGAGAATACATCGACTACGTCAACTCCAATGAGCGGCTCGCCACGCCGGAAGATCCGCCCTTTATGGCGGAGTTGCTGCACTACGAGTGGGTAGAGCTGGCGCTGCAAATTGCGCCCATCGCGCCAGAGCCTGAGGGCTTGAGCGCAAACCTGCTGGATGGCCATCCGGAGTTATCGCCCCTGGCCTGGTTTCTGGAGTACGAATACCCGGTCCACCAATTGGGGCCGGACTTTCAGCCCCGAGAGGCACCCGCGCAGCCCACTTGGCTATTGGTTTATCGCAACCGGGAGCAGCGCGTGTCGTTCATGGTTCTAAACGCCTTTACCGCCCGGTTACTGGCCTTGGTGGAAAACCAGCCGCAGCGCAGTGCTCGCCAGCTGTTGATGACAATCGGCGAGGAATCCCCCCAAATAGCCTCCGAAGCGTTGCTGACCGGTGGCGAAATCATGCTCCAGGAGTTTTACGATTTAGGTATTATTGCCGGTTCCCGGCCGGTCGAACACTAGGTGCTTCATGTTCGGAATCGCGCGGAGTTTGAGTTCCCTTGGGGTGAATCGAGGTTACGAGCAGATTATTTTGTAAATATAAAATCAACGACTCCGACACCCTTGCTTAGTCGCTAGTTAGTGCGCGAGAGCACAGGGCCATTTTACGCCAGGGAGAGCAGTAAATGCATCAGCACCACTATGCCAGTGAGCTGCCAGCGCAATGCCGGATAACCAGCCGGGTATTGGCGATCCACCCCCGCTAGGTATTCAAACAGCCGCAAACCCACAAACAGCATAGCCTGCAACACGAGGAAGTGAGCCGGTGTCATCAATGCGAACCCGACAAAGCTGACGATGGGAAAGGCCACCGCCACCAACGCCCGCCGGTTGGTGCTCTTTGCCCGGTAGAGCA